>NZ_CP146069.1:853141-1010962 GCF_037023735.1 Roseovarius sp. S88
TGTGAAACTTTTGTTGCTGGGTGCGTGAGCTGTCATCTGTCCCCCTCCGGCAAGTGCTTGCAAAATGGGCGGACCATCGGGTGTGGCCCGCCCATTTTCGTATCAGTTCAAGCGCAGTTTAGCTTTGCGCTTCGTTGATCGCTTGGGCTGCGTCGATGTTTTCCTGACCGACATCGTCCTTGAACTTGTCCCAGACAGGTTTCATCACTTCGACCCATTTCGCACGTTGCTCAGGTGTCAGTGTGCGCACCACGCCACCAGCGTCTATGACGGCTTGTTTGGCTTCGGCGTTGACCTTGGTGGATTCGGCATTCCGGGTCTCGGTCACCTCGGCAAGAATGGTCAGGAACTGATCCCGGACGTCAGGCTCAAGGCTGTCGAGCCAGTCCACGGATGTCACAACCAGATAGTCGATGATGCCGTGATTGGTCTCGGTGATGCCGTCCTGCACCTCAAAGAACTTCTTGCCGTAGATGTTGGACCAGGTGTTCTCCTGTCCATCCACGGTGCCCTGCTGCAGACCACCATAGACCTCGGAGAAGGCCATTTTCTGCGGGTTACCACCGATGGCTTCCATCTGAGCCACAAGCACATCCGAGGATTGAACGCGGAACTTCAGGCCATTGGCGTCCGTGGGCTCAACCAGCGGCACATTGGCCGACATTTGCTTCATGCCATTATGCCAATAGGCCAACCCTTGCAGGCCACGGCGCTGCATGCTGTCGAGGAGTGCCTGACCGGAGTCAGAGGCCTGGAATGCGTCGACGGCGTTGATGTCGTTGAACATGAAGGGCAGGTCAAAGATACGGAACTGCTTGGTGAATTTTTCAAACTTCGACAAAGACGGTGCGGCGAGTTGCACGTCGCCTTGCAGCAAGGCTTCCAGTACTTTGTTGTCGTTGTACAAGGTCGAGTTCGGGAACACCTCCATGCACATCTTGCCGTCCATTTCCGCGTTGACGCGTTCTTGCAGCAAAGAGGCGGCGATGCCCTTGGGGTGTTTATCGGTGTTGGTCACGTGGCTGAACTTGACGACGAATTCGCCATCATCGCAGGCCGCATGTACGGCCCCAGCCGATACGGTCAGTGCGATAGCCGCTGTGACAGCAGACAGAAACTTCATGAGGTATCCTCCCAAATAAACTGAGACGTTTCAGTTGATGCGCAAAGGCGCAGTGCGGCTATGGTCATCAGGCGGGACGGTCATCTCAAGTTTTTGTTACCAGGTTAAGTGATTAAAGAATAAAAACACATATTAACAAATGCTTAGAACTAGTTTGAACCTGTGTGTGCGGCGGGAAATTGTGAAACTGTGCGAGAAACCGCACGGCAAATCGACGAATTGTGCGGAAAACCGCACAGCACCTGAGATATCTCAGGTAACGTTTGTGCCCTGATTCCTGATATATGCCTGACGATCCGTGTCTTGCTGTGTTGACACCACGACCAGCCCTTGTATAAGCGCGCCTTCATTGGTGTTGGTGGCCCCCGCAAGGGGATACCTGTCGGCCCGGCCAAATCCGGGACAAGGACAACGCCCTCTCGAAACACGAAGAGGAGATCAGTCGATGACAAAGAGAACGGCTGCCAAGTACAAAATCGACCGCCGGATGGGCGAAAATATCTGGGGTCGTCCGAAATCCCCGGTCAACCGTCGTGAATATGGCCCCGGCCAGCATGGTCAGCGCCGCAAGGCAAAGATTTCTGACTTTGGTCTGCAGTTGCGCGCCAAGCAAAAGCTGAAAGGCTATTATGGCGATCTGACTGAAAAGCAATTCCGCCGCATCTTCCGCGATGCCGAGCGAGCAAAAGGCGACACAGGCGAACTGCTCGTTGGTCTGTTGGAGCGCCGTCTTGACGCGGTTGTCTATCGCGCGAAATTTGTTCCGACGATTTTTGCCGCTCGTCAGTTTGTGAACCACAAGCATGTGCGCGTGAACGGGCAAGTTGTGAACATTCCGTCCTACCGCGTGAAGGAAGGCGACGTGATCGAAGTGCGTGATCGCTCCAAGCAACTGGCAATCGTGCTAGAGGCGGCTCAGCTGCCTGAGCGTGATGTGCCGGATTACCTTGACGTGGACCATTCGAAAATGACTGCAACTTTCGTCCGCACTCCGGGCCTCGGCGACGTGCCGTATCCGGTGATGATGGAGCCGAACCTCGTCATCGAATTCTACGCGCAGAACTAACCCGTTCTGCATAAAGTTAGAGAGGCCGCGACGGGGACCCGCCGCGGCCTTTTTCCTGTGTGAAAGGGATGGTCAAGGCGGGAGACGCTGGCTAGAACACCCCGCAGGGAGAGACCAATGACCAAAATCATGCCACAGTCCGGAATCCTTGAGATTGCGCCCTATGTCGGGGGCGCGAGCCATGTCGAGGGTGTCGCGAACGTGATCAAGCTCAGCTCGAACGAAAATCCGTTTGGGCCAAGCGATGCCGCGAAAGAGGCTTTTCGGCGCGCGGCACATGAGCTGCACCGCTATCCGTCGACGGATCATGCCGCATTGCGTAGCGCAATTGCCGAGGTGCATGGCCTGAACAGTGATCAGATCGTTTGCGGCGTGGGCAGTGACGAGATCCTGTCGCTTCTGTGTCAGGCCTATGCCGGGCCGGGGGATGAGGTTATCCATACCGAACACGGGTTTGCCATCTACAAAATCGCCGCCCTGGCCAACGGGGCGGCCCCTGTTGAGGTGCCGGAGCGCGAACGGGTGACGGACGTTGATGCCATTCTTGCGGCGTGCACGGATGCAACCAGGCTTGTCTTCATCGCCAACCCCAACAACCCTACGGGTACAATGATCGGTGAGGCGGAACTGGCGCGGCTGGCGGATGGATTGCCGCCACAGGCGATGCTGGTGATCGACGGGGCCTATGCAGAATATGTTGATGGCTACGATGGCGGCGCGTCGCTTGTCGAGACCCGCGAGAATGTCGTGATGACGCGCACGTTCTCCAAACTTTATGGCTTGGGTGGCCTGCGCGTGGGCTGGGGCTATGCGCCTACGCCTGTGATTGATGTTATCAACCGTATTCGTGGCCCCTTCAACCTCAGTCAGGCGGCCTTGGTCACGGCCGAGGCCGCTGTGCGCGACAAAGCTTGGGCCGAAAAATGCCGTTCTGAAAACACACGGCTGCGTGCCTGGCTGGCCGAGGCCCTTGCCGAGCACGGCGTCGTCTCGGACACCTCTACCGCCAATTTCGTGCTGGCGCGCTTTGCCGACCGGGCACAGGCAGAAGCCTGCGACACCTACCTTCAGGCCTCTGGTCTCATTGTGCGCCGTGTGGCGGGGTATAACCTGCCGCAGTGTCTGCGCATAACGGTGGGCGATGAACCAAGCTGTCGCAGAGTGGCCCATGCGATTGGGCAGTTCATGGGTGCAGGGGCACCCGGAGGCCAAACATGAGCCAGATTTATGACCGCGTGGCGCTCATCGGGCTAGGCCTGATCGCGTCGTCAATGTTCTGGGCCATGAAACGCGGTGGCTTAGTTAAAGAGGTGACAGGATATGCGCGGTCAGCCGAGACGCGGCAGACAGCGCGCGACATCGGATTGTGCGATGTCGTCTGTGACAGCGCCAAAGAGGCGGTGCGTGATGCTGACCTTGTGGTGCTGTGTGTGCCAGTAGGGGCGATGGGTGTGGTGGCCGAAGAAATCGCACCGGCCCTGAAACCGGGCGCGACCGTGAGTGATGTGGGCTCTGTCAAGCGCGCGGTTATTGATGCGGTTGCGCCGCATTTGCCGGATGGCGTGCATTTTGTGCCTGCGCACCCCATGGCGGGCACGGAGTATTCCGGTCCGACGTCAGGGTTTGCCGAGCTTTTTGACGAGCGCTGGACGCTGATCGTGCCCGATGGCGCGGGCGAGGAAGCCACGCAAAAACTGGAGTCGCTGTGGCAAGGCATGGGCGCTCTCACCGAACGTATGGAGGTCGAACATCACGACCAGGTCTGCGCGGTGGTCAGTCACATTCCCCATCTGATTGCCTATACGATGGTAGGGGTAGCCGATGATTTGCGCCGGGTGTCAGACCGCGAGGTTGTCAAGTTCTCGGCCGCTGGGTTTCGCGATTTCACGCGGATAGCCGCAAGTGACCCCACCATGTGGCGCGATGTGTTTCTCAACAACAAAGACGCCACACTGGATGTTCTGGGGCGTTTCAGCGAAGAGCTGTTCAAACTGCAAAGCGCCATTCGCGCAGGCGATGGCGAGCATCTGCATAGATATTTCACCCGGACACGCGAAATCCGCCGTGGTATCATCGAGGCCGGGCAAGATACTGGCGTACCGGATTTCGGACGCATCAAAAAGGCAGAGTGATATGCGAGTGGCTATGTTTTTTCCTTTAGTTCTAGCGAGTTGCGGTCTGATTGGTGGTGATAATGATGCCCCTGATCTGGTGGCGCGCGGCAATCTGTGTGGCGTGCCTGGGATTGAGGGTACTGTGATTGGCACGGTCGAAGGCCCCGGTGCCTGCGGCATCTCAAACGCGGTCTCTGTGACCTCGGTCGGCGGAGTTACGCTAAGCCAGGCGTCGAGCATGAACTGTAAGACGGCGCGCACGCTGCACAGCTGGACCACCAAGCAGGCCATTCCGACCATTGGCAACGCCGGCGGTGGCGTACGCAGCTTCAAGGTGGCGGCACACTATGCGTGTCGTACCCGCAATCATCAGCGGGGCGCGCGGTTATCAGAGCATGCGAAAGGCAATGCAATTGATATCTCGGAGTTTCGTCTGGCTGATGGCAGTGCGATTTCTGTGCTGAATGATTGGGGCGGCGGCAAGCGCGGTAAGATCCTTCGCAAATTGCACAAATCAGCCTGTGGTCCGTTTGGGACCGTGCTTGGGCCGAATTCGGACCGCCATCACCGGGATCATTTCCACTTTGACACGGCCAGCCATCGTGGCGGGGCCTTTTGCCGCTAACGCAGAACAAGCCTGGGGGCCGGGCCAATTGGTACTGGGCCAAGAAGCACCCGTCCGCCGCGCAGCCCCAAAGGAATGTCCAGAGTTTTGGGATTGCCCGCCAGTTGCGACATCAGCGACAGCCCGTCCTCAAGACTGCCTGCAAACCCTTCGGGGATCGCTCCGGTTTCAACCGCTAGCTTGAGGATATCACGCCAGTTGCGCGCCTTGATCGTGATCTCGCCTTCCGGGATGCCAGCGGCGTCCACTGTCATTTCGCCTGCGGCTTGCAATTCCAACTGCCCCCACCGCGCCTCGGCCAGTCGCAGATTGATCTTGCGTGGCTGAGGACGGGCAGTTTGGATCGCGTTAATGTCCCAAGGGGCATCAAAATCCACGGTCAGATCCGCAGACAGCGCGTCCAACGTGTCAGGCAAGGTGCCATTGGGGTCAATCTGAACCCGCCAATCGAGCGCGGGCGAAAATCCATCGGCCTTGAACCCCAACCTGTAACTGTTTTCGGCAACGGACTGGCGTTCAACCGCCAGGGTCAGCGCCTTGGCGCGGGTTGGCTCGCGTGCGCCTTCTTCCAGGACACTCAGCGCTTCGGCCGTCAGCGTTAAGCGATCCAGCGGCAGGGTTGTCGCGGCTTGCGTCACAAGGCTGGCGCGCATGTCTTCGCTGGCGAGATCATACTTTGCGAGGGGCGTCGCGATGCGCTGCTCGTTGGGCCAGACGGCAATCACGTGGTTCGGCTTGTAGCTGAGCGCGAAAATCTGAAAAAACGGTGCCTCCCAGGCGAGACCCGTTTCAGGATCGGCCAGAGAGACATCGCTGAAAGTCGTGTCGAACCGGTTGGGAAAGCCCTTGGTCTCAAGCGCAGACACCTCTGCCACCCAGCCCTCAGACCGGCGATCTTCAAACCAGGTATTAAACGCCGTGTTGACCCCAGTGGACCCCACAGCCCAATAGATCGACCAAGCCAAAGCCGCGATCACAATAACCGTTAGGAGTGCCCGCATCTGCCCGGCCCCTCTTTTCTGTACCTTTGGAATGGTGTTTAGAGCGATTGCAGAGAAGGTAAAAGCGCAAGAGGCGGGAATATGACGATGTGGGTGTTTGGCTATGGGTCGCTTGTCTGGAACCCCGGCTTCGAGCCGAGCGCGCGCGAACTGGCCACCTTGCCCGGCTATCACCGAAGTTTTTGCATGCGCTCCATCCATCACCGCGGCACAGAGGCAGAGCCGGGACTTGTTCTGGCACTTGATGAGTATCCTGAAGCTGTTTGTCGTGGCATTGCGCTGGCTGTCGCCGAGGGTCAGGAAGACAGCGTTCTTGAGTATCTGCGTGAACGCGAACTCATCTCATCGGCCTATCTGGAAAAAAATCTCGGCTTGCAGCTTGATGATGGGCGCGAGGTTGAAGCCGTGACTTATGTAGTCGACACCGATCATGTACAATATTGCGGCGGGATCGCGTTGGAAGAACAGGCACTTATCATTTCCCAAGCCGTCGGTGGGCGCGGCCCGAATGACGAATATCTCTACCAGACCCAGGCCCATCTGGCGGAGCTTGGTATCTCTGATCCTGACCTGGAGTGGCTTGTGGATCGGGTCCAGAGCCTGCGCGCATAAGACCTTGGCTTGACCGCCTTGAACGCGTAGGGTGAGCCCAAGAAAAACAGTGCCGGGAGCCGCGCAGATGGACTTGCCGGACCGTGAAGTCGAGCCGCAGTTTTCACACCCCATCAGACAGATCGTTCTGATGCTTATTGTGCTGGGGTTGACCGGCGCCGGGGCGTTTCTTTTGTTGCCAAGTGTCCTGCCGGTGTTTCAGGCCAACCCCTATCTCAACGGGTTTATCCTGTTCGTCTTTGTCATCGGCGTGCTTGCCTGCTTCTGGCAGGTCTTCCAGTTGAGCGGGTCCAAACGCTGGATCGAGGGGTTTGTCGCCAACATCCCTGGCCATGAGATCACGACGCCACCACAACTTCTGGCCCCATTGGCCACGCTTTTGCGTCAGCGCAAAGGCAAGCAGATGAAAATCGCGTCCACCTCGGCGCGGTCCATTCTGGATTCCGTAGCACAACGCATCGACGAGGCGCGGGAAATCACGCGCTATATCGTGAATATGCTGATCTTTCTGGGTCTTTTGGGGACGTTCTATGGCCTCGCCACAACGGTCCCGGCGGTGGTCGACACAATCAGGAGCCTCGCCCCGCAGGAGGGCGAAGGTGGGGTGGACGTGTTCAACCGTCTGATGACCGGTCTTGAGGCGCAGTTAGGCGGTATGGGTGTGGCCTTTGCGTCGTCTCTTTTGGGACTGGCGGGCTCACTTGTTGTGGGACTATTGGAACTCTTTGCAGGGCACGGTCAGAACCGGTTTTACCGCGAGTTGGAAGAATGGGTCTCGACCATCACGCGGGTAGGGTTTGCCGCAGGTGATGGCGATGGATCGGGTGACGCCGGGGTCATCGCCGGAGTGGTGGATCACATGGCCGAGCAGATGGAGAGCCTTCAAACCATGCTCACCCAATCAGATGTGAACCGCGCCATGGTTGATGAGAAATTGGGCCTCTTGGCGGATTCGGTTGAGCGGCTCACGCATCGGATGAGTGAGAACAATCCAATGAACGAGGCACTGGCCCGGGTGGCTCAGGGTCAGGAGGCGCTCTTGGCCAAGCTTTCGGATCAGGCCGATATGCCTAGTGACGGCATCGACGCCGAAAGCCGGATGCGCCTGCGGTCTATTGACGTGCAGATGCTGCGTATTCTTGAAGAGATCAGCGCAGGTCGACAGGAAAGCATGTCAGAGCTGCGCGGCGATCTGTCGGCGCTGACGAAATCCATTGCACAACTTGGTCTGCAAGCCCGTCGCTCGGGCGGATCATAGGAGGGCGTCTCAATGGCCCTCTCGCGGCGCACAGGTGCACGGTTTCAGGCCTCGATCTGGCCAGGCTTTGTGGATGCGATGACCGGGCTTTTGCTGGTGCTGATGTTTGTGCTGACGATCTTTATGATCGTGCAATTTGTGTTGCGTGAAACCATAACCGGGCAAGCGGACCGGCTTGATGCGCTCTCTGCCGAGGTGGCGGCACTGGCGGATGCGCTGGGGTTGGAGCAGGACCGGAGTGCCACGCTGACCGACCGGGTGGGCGCCTTGACCGCCACGCTGGGCGATGCCCGTGCGCGCGAAGAAGAACAGGCCGCTCAGATCGCGGCACTGCAAGGCCAGACTGCAGAACAACAGGCTCGGATCGCCAGTTTCGAGGAACAGGTCGCCGGGCTATTGGCGCAACGTGACGAAAATCTTGGGCAGATCGCTGATTTGGAAGGTCAGCGTTCAGAACTGTTGAGCGAGCAGGAACAATTGCAATTGGCCCTCGCCGGGTTGCGCGATGAAATTGATGCGCAAAGCGAAGTGGCCCGTTTGGCGGCGGCGCGAAGAGAGGCGCTTGAGGCGCTGATCGCTGATCTGCGCAAGGAGAGTGCCGAGACCGAGGCGGCCTTGTCGGCGCAGGTCAGTGAACTTGAGACGCAACTGAGCGACGAGGAAAAGGCACGACTGGCAGAAGCCGCCGCTGCCGAAGCGCTGCGTGAGCGGTTGCAGAATGCCGACACTGAATTGACCGCCATGACGCTGGCGCTGGAGGAACAGAGGCGCAAGGCGGAAGAGACATTGACCTTGCTTGCCGCCGCCGAGGTGGCGTCGGAGGGCCTCAAAACAGAACTCGCCGCTGAAATTGCCGCCCGGTTGGCCGCCGAAGCCGAAGACGAAACGGCGCTCAGCGAGGCCGAAGAACGCGCCGTGCTTCTGGCGCAAGCTCAGAAAGCCTTGGCGGAGCAAACGGAAATCTCGACCGAGGCGCAGCGTCAGCAGGCGCTCTTGTCGCAACAGGTCACGGCATTGCGCCAGCAGCTTGGACAGCTTCAGGCGCTTTTGGACGATGCTCAGGCGCGTGAAGCGGCGACAGATGTGCAGCTTCAATCGCTTGGCAACGAGTTGAACACGGCCCTCGCGCGTGTGGCGTCCGAAGAACGCCGACGGCGCGAGTTGGAAGAGGCCGAACGGGTGCGCCTGGAACAGGAAAAGGCTGATCTGGAAAACGAGAAGGCCAATCTGGAGCGGTTCAGATCGGAGTTTTTCGGTCGGCTGCGCGATGTGGTTTCGGCGCAAGAAGGCGTGCAGATCGTCGGCGACAGGTTTGTTTTTTCTTCCGAAGTTCTATTTGCACCCGGCGCGGCCAATCTCTCGCCGGAAGGTCTCGACGATTTGGCCACTGTGGCCGCAATCCTGCGCAATATTGCGAGTGACATTCCCCCCGAACTCAATTGGGTCATCCAGGTGGATGGACACACCGATGACGTGCCGATTGTGGGCAGCGCGTTCTTTGCAGATAACTGGGAGTTGAGCCAGGCGCGCGCGCTGTCCGTTGTGCGCTATATGAGCGAAAACCTGGGCATCCCACCGGAACGCCTCTCGGCAAATGGCTTTGGCGAGTATCAACCGGTCAACCCCGACACCACGCCAGAGGCGCGTGCACAGAACCGGCGGATTGAGCTGAAACTGACTGAGAAGTAAGCGCTAAGGGGCGCGAAAATGCGCATTTTCGCGGGCAAAATCTACGCAGATTTTATGTGCTCAACGAAAAACGCCCGACTGATCGCCGGGCGTTTCCTGATCCATGTGGTGCGCTTTAATCCGCGGTCAAAAGCGGAGGCTTTTTGCCCGACAGGCGCGGACGTTGTGGCCCCTCAACCCGCAGGTCAATCTGCCCGTCTTTCACACCCACTTTGACGATCCCACCCTTGGCCAGCTTGCCAAAGAGCAGTTCCTCGGCCAGTGGCTTCTTGATGTGCTCCTGGATGACACGTCCCAGCGGACGCGCACCCATCTTGTCATCATAGCCCTTGTCGGCCAGCCATTCTGCTGCCGGGCGCGTCAATTCGATGGTCACGTTGCGATCCATGAGTTGTGCTTCAAGCTGCAGCACAAACTTTTCAACCACTTGCAAAATGACCTCTTTGGGCAGTGGCGCAAAGGAGATCACCGCGTCCAGACGGTTGCGGAATTCTGGCGTAAACGTCCGCTCAATCGCAGCCGTGTCCTCGCCCTCGCGACGGTCGCGCCCAAAACCGATGGCAGCCTTGGCCTGTTCCGTGGCCCCGGCATTTGAGGTCATGATCAGGACCACGTTGCGGAAATTTACCGTCCGTCCATTGTGGTCAGTCAGGTTGCCGTGATCCATGACCTGCAACAGGATGTTGAACACATCCGGGTGCGCCTTCTCGATTTCATCAAGCAAGAGCACGCAATGCGGATGCTGATCCACGCCATCGGTCAAAAGACCACCCTGGTCAAAGCCCACATAGCCTGGAGGCGCGCCAATCAGACGGCTGACTGCGTGTTTCTCCATGTATTCCGACATGTCAAAGCGTAGCAACTCTACGCCCAGCGTGTCGGCCAACTGTTTGGCCACTTCAGTTTTACCCACGCCAGTGGGACCCGCGAACAGGTAGTTGCCGATTGGTTTTTCCGGTTCGCGCAGACCTGCACGGGACAGTTTGATCGCCGAAGACAGCGCGTCAATCGCCTTGTCCTGACCAAACACGACCCGCTTGAGCGATTTTTCGAGGTCTTTGAGAACCTCGGCATCGTCCTTGGACACGTTCTTCGGAGGAATACGCGCAATCTTGGCCACCACGGCCTCGATTTCTTTGGCACCAATTGACTTGCGCCGCTTGGAGGCGGTCAAAAGATGTTGCGCTGCACCAGCCTCGTCGATCACGTCGATGGCTTTGTCCGGCAACTTGCGGTCATTGATGTACCGCGCCGACAAATCAACCGCCGATTTGATCGCATCATTGGTGTATTTCACGCTATGATGTTCCTCGAAGTAGGGCTTGATCCCCTTCAGGATTTTCACGGTATCTTCAACCGTGGGTTCAACCACATCGATCTTTTGGAACCGGCGGCTGAGCGCGCGGTCCTTTTCAAAATGCTGGCGGAATTCTTTGAACGTGGTCGACCCCATGCAGCGCAGCTTGCCGCCCTGCAATGCCGGTTTCAAAAGGTTTGAGGCATCCATAGCCCCGCCTGATGTGGCCCCAGCGCCAATTACGGTGTGAATTTCGTCGATAAACAGCACCGCGTCAGGATGCTCTTCCAACTCGGTCACAACAGCCTTGAGGCGTTCTTCGAAATCCCCGCGATATCGCGTGCCTGCCAAGAGCGCGCCCATGTCGAGCGAAAAGATGGTTGTGCGCGAAAGAACCTTTGGGGTCTCTCCCCCACGATCTTGTGCGCCAAACCTTCGGCGATGGCTGTTTTACCAACGCCGGGATCACCCACCAGAAGCGGGTTGTTCTTGCGCCGACGGCATAGCACCTGGATGCAGCGTTCCACTTCACTATCGCGGCCAATGAGCGGATCAACATCGCCGCGACGCGACTTTTCATTCAGGTCGACACAGTATTTGGCTAGAGCGCTTTCGCCATTCTCTACGGCCTCAGCTTCGGTGTCGGCTTTGGCGCCGTCCTCGTCAGAGCCCTCGATGCCCTGAACCGGGCGGGACTCGCCATAAGCCGGATCCTTGGCCACGCCGTGGGCGATAAAATTCACCGCGTCATAGCGTGTCATGTCCTGTTCTTGCAGGAAATAGGCCGCATTGCTTTCGCGCTCTGCGAATATTGCCACCAGAACGTTGGCACCTGTAACCTCAGTGCGTCCAGAGGATTGAACATGGATGGCAGCGCGTTGAATAACGCGTTGGAATGCAGCCGTCGGAACCGCCTCTGATCCTTCGATGTCCGTCACCAGATTTGATAAATCATCGTCGATGAATTCGACCAGCGTTGTTCGAAGCTCTTCGGTCTCCACGCTGCAAGCCTTGAGCACGCGCGCCGCGTCCGGCTCATCGATCAACGCCAGAAGCAGATGCTCCAGCGTTGCAAACTCATGCTGGCGCGCATTGGCCAGCGCAAGTGCAGCATGAATTGCCTGTTCAAGACTGTTCGAGAATGACGGCACGATCGTGCTCCTTATTGTTTCAGGCACCCGCTCGACCAGAGACTATGGCCTTATAGTTAAAGTGTGGTCGATCTCTGGCCGCCTTCAAGGGCTTTTTTTCAAAACCTGATCACATTTCCTCTCAAATGAAGCATTTGCACACATCTTGTGATCAGAAATTGTCCTTTCTGGTCCGTATTTCAGCAAAAACTGTGGCCGCATCCGCCCCCGTCATGCCCAAATGGGCCTGAACACCGGGGTCAGCCGCGCGCAAAAACGGGTTTGTGGCCAGTTCTTCGGAAAGACGGGACGGAACTGTTGGGCGTCCCTGTGCTCGGGCGGCATCCACCGCCTCGATCCTCGATATAAGGTCCGGATTATCCGGATCAATGGTCAGAGCAAACCGTGCGTTGGCGGCTGTGTACTCGTGACCTGAACACACAGTCGTTTCCGGCGGCAGGGCGGCTAGCTTTGACAGGCTATCCCACATCTGTGGCATCGTGCCTTCGAACACTCGGCCACACCCCAGAGCCATCAGGCTGTCGGCGGTGAAGACCACGGCGCTGTCCGGAAAGTGAAAGGCGATATGCCCGATTGTGTGGCCTGAGACGTCCAACACATGCCCAGTCTCGCCTCCGATTGAGACCGTGTCGCCTTCGGTTACTGCCTGATCAAGCGGAGGCAATCGCGCCGCATCGGCGGCGTGACCCACAACTTTTGCGTCATGGTGCGCCAAAAGCTCGGACAACCCCTGAACATGATCCGCATGGTGATGCGTGATCAGGACTTGCGTGGCTCGCCACCCCTTGTCCGCAAGCGCGCTCAGGATGGGGGCTGCTTCGGGCACATCAACCACGGCCGTCTCACCCGAAGCAGGGTCATGCGCCAGATAGGCATAGTTGTCCGACAAGCATGGGATGGTTTCGATTTGCAATGTCATGGTCCTGACCTCATTTCCGGGTTAGAGTTGGACCAAGATTGACGGATCACGCCCGGAGCTGCAATGCATCTTGATGTGCAAGACCTTCGCAATTTCTACTACCGCAGTTCGCTGGGGCGCGCGGTACAGAAAACCTTGCGTGAAGAAATCCTGCAACTCTGGCCAGAAGCCAAGGGTCAAACCGTCGCGGGCTATGGCTTTACCGTGCCATTCCTGCGCCCGTATCTCCAAGACAGCCGTAGGGTCATTGCCCTGATGCCGGCACCACAAGGTGTCATTCGTTGGCCGCGTGATTTTCCCAATGTAAGTCTGCTTTGCGAAGAAACCATTTGGCCGGTGGAAACCGGGCATATCGACAAACTTCTGGTGATGCACGGGCTGGAGTCTTCGGAACGCCCGCGCGACTTGCTGGAAGAGTGCTGGCGCGTGCTGGGTCCGGGTGGCTCGGCGCTTTTCGTAGTGCCCAACCGGGCCGGTCTCTGGTCGCGAAGTGATCGCACACCCTTTGGCAACGGTCGCCCGTACAGCCAGTCGCAGCTCGAAAATCAACTCAAATCTCATAGCTTCCTGCCGGAGGCGCATGTCACGACGCTGTATCAACCGCCCTCCCATCGACGGTTCTGGCGAAAAACAGCCGGTATGTGGGAAAGCCTTGGCGGCAAGCTATCATTCATTGCTGCGGGCGGCATTTTGATTGTGCAGGCCAGCAAGCGCGTGCAAGCGCCCAGCAGTGGATTGGGTATTCGCGAAACGGTGCGACGTCCGCTGGAAGTGCTGACGCCGAAACCCAAGGCTGGCGTGAAACCCGTTTAACGCTTTTTTCTTTTTTGCCAGAAACCCGGCAAAACCCCCACGGCGATACCAACAGCATCGGCCACCCAGTCGCCCCAATCACCGGAGCGCCCGAAACTGGGCTGGATCAGTTCAATCACGCCGCCAAAGATCAAAGCGGAAATTGCCAGTTTGGGGATAAGCCGTGGCGCGGCAACACTCAGCGGAAGCACGAGAAGAGCAAAGGCCAAAGCGTGCGCCTGTTTGTCAGTGAGCGGAAACGACCCGTCGCCCGATCCCGGTGGCTTCAACGTACCCCAAGCGATCGCCGCCGCGAACAGAATCGTAAGCGCCAGCGCCCATCGCGGCAGTGCCGCCTTGTCAGAGATTGTGAAATTCTTCATCTTAGTCCTGTTATGACGCCGAAGCTGGGGGTGCAATTCCTGGTTCCTCAATTTCAGTTCCAACTGCGATAGCGGTAACACCGCGGACCCGGTTTGAGGGGTGCTGCAAGAGGCGTGAATTCTCGTCGCAGGTCGATCCATACGGTAAGGAATCGCAAAATATTGAGAAAACATGTGTATTTTTCGTGCACTAAATTTGCGCATTCGGTCGCATCTCGTTTAAGTCACTGATAAATAATAAAATTCAAAGGAGAGCGTAACGACTCATCTGTCTTGCGAGGGACCAAAGGCTCTGTTACACCCCAGCCGAATTTGGGTGTTTTGCCAGTTACATCAACAAAAACGCCCCCGGGGAGACTGCCAAGTTAGCCGTCTTTAGCTAAAGCCGGGGCCAAAACTTCGGAAGGGTGGACGTGTCCGAACCAGCTTCGATCTCCTCCGGCATTGCCGAACGCTATGCCACCGCCATTTTCGAGCTGTCTAAAGAGGCCAAATCACTGGCCAAGCTCGAAACCAACCTGACCGATCTGACCGCTGCTTTGAATGAAAGCGCCGATTTGCGCGATCTGATCTCCAGCCCCGTGCTGAGCCGGGCCGATCAGGGTGACGCCATTCAGGCTATTGCGGATAAGATGGGCCTTGTTGCTGAACTCAAGAACGGGTTGGCCCTTATGGCCTCCAAGCGCCGTCTCTTTGTATTGCCGCAACTTGTGCGCCAACTCGCGGATCGCATCGCCGAAGACAAAGGCGAAGTAACAGCAGATGTGACCAGCGCCGTTGCGCTCAGCGCTGCTCAATCCAAGAAACTTGCCGCGTCGTTGAAAAAGACCGTGGGCAAGGACGTGAAAATCAATGCGACCGTTGATGAAAAGCTCATCGGCGGTCTTGTCGTTAAGGTGGGCTCGAAAATGATCGATACCTCGATCGCCTCGCGCCTGAACTCCCTCCAGAATGCAATGAAAGAGGTCGGATAAATGGGTATCCAAGCTGCAGAGATTTCTGCGATCCTGAAGGACCAGATCAAGAATTTCGGTCAAGAAGCCGAAGTCGCCGAAGTAGGCCGCGTGCTGTCGGTTGGTGACGGGATTGCCCGTGTCCATGGCCTTGATAACGTGCAAGCCGGTGAGCTTGTCGAGTTCCCAGGCAATATCATGGGCATGGCGCTCAACCTGGAAACAGACAACGTCGGTGTTGTGATCTTCGGCTCTGACCGCGACATCAAAGAAGGTGACACTGTCAAACGCACCAAGTCCATCGTGGACGTGCCAATCGGTGACGAGCTTCTGGGCCGCGTTGTGGACGGCTTGGGCAACCCACTGGACGGCAAGGGCCCGATCAAAACAAAGAAGCGCGGCATTGCAGATAGCAAGGCCCCCGGCATCATCCCACGGAAATCCGTGCATGAGCCAATGGCAACCGGTCTGAAATCCGTTGACGCGATGATCCCAATTGGCCGGGGCCAGCGGGAGCTGATCATTGGCGACCGCCAAACTGGTAAAACAGCCGTCGCCCTCGACGCCATGCTGAACCAGAAGGTCTATAACGATGCCGCAGGCGACGACGAGGGCAAGAAGCTCTATTGCGTCTACGTTGCTGTGGGCCAGAAACGCTCCACCGTGGCACAGCTGGTAAAGAAACTCGAAGAAGCCGGTGCGATGGAGTACTCCATCGTTGTGGCCGCGACTGCGTCCGACCCGGCACCGATGCAGTTTCTTGCGCCATACTCCGCCACAGCAATGGCTGAGCATTTCCGCGACAACGGTCGCCACGCGCTGATCGTGTATGATGACCTGTCCAAACAGGCTGTGGCCTATCGCCAGATGTCCCTGCTTCTGCGTCGTCCACCCGGTCGTGAAGCCTATCCTGGTGACGTTTTCTACCTCCACTCCCGTCTTCTGGAGCGGTCTGCGAAACTGAACGAAGACAACGGCGCAGGCTCGCTGACGGCTCTGCCGATCATTGAAACCCAAGGCGGCGACGTTTCGGCCTTTATTCCGACCAACGTGATTTCGATCACCGATGGACAGATTTTCCTTGAAACAGAACTGTTCTATCAGGGCATCCGCCCCGCCGTGAACACCGGGCTGTCGGTGTCTCGTGTGGGATCATCGGCGCAAACCAACGCGATGAAATCGGTTGCCGGTCCGGTGAAACTGTCCCTTGCGCAGTATCGCGAAATGGCGGCCTTTGCGCAGTTCGGTTCTGACCTTGATGCGGCAACACAGCAGCTTCTGAACCGGGGCGCTCGTCTCACAGAGCTGATGAAGCAGCCGCAATACTCGCCTCTGACCAACGCTGAGATCGTCTGCATGATCTACGCCGGTGTGAATGGCTACCTCGACAAGATTGAGGTCAATCAGGTGGGTCGTTTTGAGGCGGGTGTTCTCAATCACCTGCGCTCCAAGCACCAGGGCTTGCTCGACATGATCACCAATGAAGACCCCAAAATTAAGGGTGACGCAGAGGACAAGATCAAGGCCGCGCTGGACGAGTTCGCCGCTGACTTTGCATAAGGGGGGACGAGGCAGTGCCAAGTCTTAAGGACCTTAAAACAAGGATCGAGTCGGTCAAATCGACCCGCAAGATCACCAAGGCCATGCAAATGGTGGCCGCCGCAAAACTGCGGCGCGCGCAGGAGTCGGCAGAGATGTCGCGCCCCTACACAGAGCGGTTTAACCATGTGATGGGCAAGCTTGCCGCATCCGTGGGTGACAGCGAAAGTGCGCCAAAGCTGCTGCGCGGCACAGGCGATGACAAAGTGCATCTGCTGGTTGTCATGACAGCCGAGCGCGGTCTGTGTGGTGGTTTCAACGGCAACATTGCCCGGATGGCCCGTCAGGAAGCCGAAAAGCTTCTGGCTGAGGGCAAGACGGTCAAAGTGATTACCGTGGGCAAGAAGGGCCGGGATGCGATCAAACGCGATCTGGCCGATACCTTCATTGATCATGTCGATCTGACGGCTGTGCGCAATGTGGGCTACTCAGATGCACAGGCCATCGCGCAGAACCTGTTGGACCGCTTTGATGCGGGTGAGTTTGACGTCGCCAAGATCTTCTACTCGAAGTTCCAGAACGTCGTGACGCAAATCCCTACGATGCATCAGGTCATCCCAGCGGATTTCTCTGCCGAAGAGGGCGCTGAGGACGATGGCGCTTTCTACGACTTTGAGCCTGACGAAGAGGCCATTCTGCGCGAGCTTCTGCCTCGTGGTGTGGCCACAGCCATTTTCAGCGGTCTGCTGGAAAATGGTGCGTCCGAGCAAGGCGCGCGGATGTCTGCGATGGACAACGCCACGCGCAACGCAGGCGAGATGATCGACAAACTGACTATTCAGTTCAACCGCTCACGCCAGGCCGTGATCACCAACGAACTGATCGAAATTATTTCGGGCGCGGAAGCGCTCTAAACGAACCGGAGACGAAACATGGCAAACGCAAAAGGCAAAGTGACCCAGGTCATCGGCGCCGTGGTGGACGTTCAGTTTGACGATCACCTGCCCGAAATTCTCAACGCTCTGAATACAGAGAACAACGGTAAGAAACTGGTTTTGGAAGTGTCGCAGCACCTTGGTGAAAACACGGTGCGCTGCATCGCGATGGACGCCACCGAAGGTCTTGTGCGCGGTCAGGAAGTGACTGACACCGATGGACCGATCATGGTGCCCGTGGGCAATGCCACTCTGGGCCGGATCCTGAATGTGGTGGGCGAGCCTGTGGACGAAGGCAAGCCGCTCAAAGCCAAGGAAACCCGGGCCATTCACCAACCGGCCCCAACATTTGAAGAACAGTCAACCGAATCCGAGGTCCTCGTGACCGGGATCAAGGTTGTTGACCTTCTGGCCCCTTACGCGAAGGGCGGTAAAATCGGCCTCTTCGGTGGTGCGGGTGTGGGCAAAACCGTTCTCATCATGGAACTGATCAACAACATCGCCAAAGTGCACTCAGGCTTTTCCGTGTTCGCGGGCGTGGGTGAGCGGACCCGTGAGGGCAACGATCTTTACCACGAGATGATCGAATCCAACGTGATCAAGCCTGATAATCTGGAAGAATCCCAGGTAGCCCTGGTCTACGGCCAGATGAACGAACCTCCCGGAGCGCGTGCTCGCGTCGCTCTAACGGGCCTCACACTGGCCGAACAGTTCCGCGACCAGTCGGGAACAGACGTTCTCTTCTTCGTGGACAACATTTTCCGCTTTACCCAAGCGGGCTCCGAGGTGTCGGCTCTGCTCGGCCGTATCCCCTCGGCGGTGGGCTACCAGCCAACACTGGCCACCGACATGGGCGCGATGCAGGAACGGATTACATCCACGAAAGCGGGGTCAATTACGTCCATTCAGGCCGTCTACGTGCCTGCGGATGACTTGACCGACCCTGCGCCCGCGACGACCTTTGCGCACTTGGACGCAACCACGGTTCTCAGCCGTGCGATCTCCGAGCTGGGCATCTATCCTGCGGTGGACCCGCTTGACTCCACGTCCCGTCTGATGGACCCGGCGATTGTGGGTGAAGAGCACTACCAGGTGGCGCGTGACGTGCAGGGGATCCTGCAGCGTTACAAATCCCTGCAGGACATCATCGCGATCCTCGGCATGGACGAACTTTCCGAAGAGGACAAGCTGACCGTGGCCCGCGCCCGGAAAATCCAGCGTTTCCTCAGCCAGCCGTTCGACGTGGCGAAAGTGTTCACCGGCTCTGACGGTGTTCAGGTGCCACTCGAAGACACGATCAGCTCGTTCAAGGCGGTTGTGGCCGGCGAATATGACCACCTGCCAGAAGGTGCCTTCTACATGGTCGGCGGCATCGACGAGGTGAAAGCCAAAGCCGAGAAGATGGCAGCGGAAGCGGCCTGATGTTGTGGTGGGGTGAAACCCCACCCTACGAATTTTATCCGGGTGTAGGTTGGGTTTCCAACCCACCTTCCACCCAAAGGGAAGAAAGCAAATGGCTGATACATTGCAATTCGATCTGGTAAGTCCTGAACGGCTTCTGGCGTCGGTCGAGGCCACCGAGGTGCAAATTCCCGGTGCCGAAGGCGACATGACCGCCATGCCGGATCACGCTCCACTGATCACGACATTGCGCCCCGGCATTCTGAAAGTCTCCAGCGCCAAGGGCGATGCCGAATATGTCGTCACAGGTGGCTTTGCCGAGATCAACGCTAGCTCTATTTCCGTCCTTGCAGAACAAGCGGTTCCACGTGAAGAGCTGACGCAGGAAGGCTTCAAGGCCATGGTCGACGCTGCCACGGATCGTCTAGCAAAGACTCAGGAAACCTATGTCAATGAGCCTGGCCCAGTGGATGAGGCAGCGAAGTTGCTTGCTGACATGGTGGCTATGGGGGATGAAATCGGCCTAAGCGCCAACTGATCTTTTGCCGTTTTTTTGTTCGAAAAGGGCTCGCCGGCGCGGGTCCTTTTCTTTTTTGTTTCGCAATTTCGCCCCAAAGGCGTATTACGAACATCGCGTTTAGTGTGTGTGATCCGATGAAATACCTGGTGAATCAAACAATTGGCATCGAACAAGGCGATGATGCATTGTTCTCGGATTATGAGGACGGAGGCGATATGTGGACGGGCCAAGGGCCCCGCAAACGTGCCAAATCCGTACGATTCAAAAAGCCGTTCAAGGATGTGCCTAGTGTTCAGGTGAGTCTGTCAATGTGGGACATGGACAGCGCCACCAATGCCCGCGCGGACGTAAGCGCCGAGAAAATCACGGAAAAAGGCTTCGATGCCGTGTTTCGAACCTGGGGCGACACCCGCGTCGCTCGCGCACGCATCAGGTGGATGGCTATTGGTCCCGTCGCGCATGAAGACGACTGGGAACTCTATTGAGGATTTTTGCCTCCGGCGGGGATATTTCTAGCAAAAAGAAAGCGCCACAGGCTTCTTTCTTGTTTCAAATACCCAACCGCGCCGGTCACGTCCCGAACTGCCCTTCATAGATCGGCTCTAGCGTCGGTGTCTCAAAAAGTGAAGAGACAGACGTGCCGTTCCAGATATTGAGGATCGCTTGCGCAAAGACCGGGGCGGTACGAATAATGCGGATGTTCGGTGTGTTTTTGACCGCCTCAGTTGGGGCAATCGTGTCCGTGATCACCATGGACTTCAGAACCGAGTTGGTGATCCGCTCGACCGCTGGACCAGACAAAACGCCGTGCGTGGTATAGGCATGCACTTCCTTGGCACCGTTGTCCAATAGCACCTGCGCCGCCTTGCACATCGTCCCGGCGGTGTCGCACATGTCATCCACGATCACGCAAATCTTGTCGCTGACATCCCCAATAACGGTCATTTCCGCCACTTCACCGGGCTTTTCGCGGCGTTTGTCTACGATGCTGAGCGGCGCATTGATGCGTTTGGCCAATTCTCGCGCGCGGGCCACACCGCCCACATCGGGAGAGACGATCATCACATCGCTGATCTGCTCGCGAAACTGCGTCACGATATCGAGGGCAAAGACCGGGGAGGCATAGAGATTGTCCACCGGGATATCAAAGAAACCCTGAATTTGCGCGGCATGCAGGTCCATCGTCAGCACCCGCTCAATGCCAGCTTCAACGACCATATTAGCCACAAGTTTGGCCGAAATCGGGGTTCGAGCCTTGGTGCGTCGGTCCTGACGGGCATAGCCGAAATAAGGGATCACCGCCGTAATGCGCCGCGCCGAAGAGCGCCGCAGCGCATCGGCCATAATGAGCAATTCCATAAGATTGTCATTGGCCGGGTTCGAAGTGGGCTGGATGATGAACATATCCTCGCCGCGCACATTCTCAAAAACTTCGACGAAGATCTCTCCGTCGTTAAACCTCTCCACCCGCGCATCCACGAGTTCCATGGCGACGCCCCGGTGCATCGACATACGCTTGGCGATGCCTTGCGCCAGTGGCATATTGGCATTGCCGGAAATAAGCTTCGGTTCTTGAGAAAGTGGCATGTGCGGACCCCTCCGTTCATCATGCAAAAGCAGCAGACATGACAGAATCATGACGTTGACACCGCTTAACACGGGCTTACCGTCAGGCAAAGCAATGCCTTGGAAGGAACGCCCAAAATGGCCCATATCGATTACTATTTTGCCACGCTCTCGCCCTATGCCTACCTCGCAGGTGACCGGTTGGAGAGATTGGCCGAAAAACACAATGCGACAATCACCTACAAACCGCTCGACATTCTGGCGCTTTTTGCGCGCACCGGAGGGACGCCGCCAAAGGACCGCCATATCAGCCGACAGGAATGGCGCGCCCAAGAACTGCCGCGCCAGGCGCGCAAAGTTGGCATGCCACTTAATCTCAAGCCAGCGCATTGGCCGACAAACGCCGCCCCATCTTCCTACGCTATTATTGCGGCGCAGAATGCGGGCGGTGGCGATCTGGGTTTGTTGTGCCGGCTCTTTTTAACAGCGGTTTGGGCCGAAGAGCGCGACATTGCGGAAGACGCGGTGGTCAGAGAGTGCCTTGAAAGGGCGGGCTTTGATCCGGCTCTTGCCGATAGCGGCTTGCTTTCAGGCGCGGAAACCTATGCGCAGAACCTCGAAGATGCGGTCAAAGCAAATGTATTCGGTTCGCCGTTTTATGTCATCGACACCGGACAGAGCTTTTGGGGTCAGGACCGGCTTGACGACGTCGATCTGCACTTGTCGGGCGAGCTTTAGGAGCCATTTCATGACACTGGCCATTCTCTATGGCGCAACATTCATTGTGTTTCTTGGGCTGGATTACTTCGGCCTAAGTTATGTCGTGAAGCCTGTTTTTGAAAAAGACGTAGGCCCGGTGCTGCGCGATAGCATATTGATTGGTCCAGCCTTGATGTTTTATGCCTTTTACATCGCCGTTTTGCTGTGGTTTGTAAGCTGGCCTGCGCTCCAGAACGGGCACTCTCTAATCTGGGTTTTTGGATCGGCTGCGCTTTTGGGGGCGATGGCCTATGGGACTTATGAGTTTACAAACCTGGCAACGATCAAAGGCTGGACCTGGCGCATGGTGATGACCGATCTTGTCTGGGGCACATTCCTGACTGGCACGGCCGCCACAGTGGGTGTGTTGATTACACGAGCCTTGGCGCCGCCGGGTACTTAGCCCTTGGCCAGAGCGATGAACTGATCGATTTGCGCCTCAGAAATCGACCAGTCACACACGCACCGCATCAAAAGCGGCTCATCTGGGTGGCCCGTCTCCAGGGGCCTTTCAAACAGGCCATAGATTGCGCCGCCCGCGTGCAGGCGCTGATGCGCGGCGCGGGGCAGGCGGGCAAAGATCATGTTGGCTTGCGGCTCGGCGGTGAAGTCGCATCCCTCAACATCGCGCAGACCAGCGACCAAACGCGCCGCGTTTGCATTGGCCTGTGTCGCCGCCTCCCGCCACGCATCATTTTCGAGATATCCCAGCATTTGGGCCGCCAGATACCGGTTCTTTGAAAACAAATGTCCCCCGCGCTTGCGCCGCAACTCCAGTTCCCAGTTCTTTTCGGGATCAAAGATCACCACGGCCTCAACACCCAGACAGCCGTTCTTGCTGGCCCCAAAAGACACCGCGTCAATGCCCGCTTTGTGGCTCATCTCGGCGGCACTGCATCCCAAGGCTATACAGGCATTGGCAAAGCGCGCCCCGTCCAGATGAACTTTGAGACCAGCCTCATGGGCCACATCGCTCAGCGCGCGCAACTCATCCAGTGTGTAAAGCTGTCCCAGCTCCGTCACTTGGGTCAGTGACACAGGCCCGGCCTGCGAGGCATGCACATCCCCTTTGGGCAAGGCGGCAATCGCCGCCTCCAGATGTGCTGGCGTCATCTTGTCTTTCTCACCCACCAGAGTCAGCCGCGCCCCGCCTGTGTAAAACTCTGGCGCGTGGCACTCATCGATCTGAATATGCGCTAGTGGCGTGCAAAAAATCGTCTGCCAGGGTTGCGTGAAACACGCCAGAGCAAGCGCATTCGCCGCTGTCCCGGTTGCCACGAATTGCACCGCCGCATCAGGAGCCTCAAAAACCTCGCGTACCTTATGGCGCGCAGCTTCGGTCAACTCATCCTCGCCATAGGGCGCGATATGCCCTTCGTTGGCGCGCGTCAGCGCCTCCATCACTTGCGGCAGGGCAGGGCCAGTATTGTCAGATGCCAATCGCATCAGGTGGGCTCCTCAATAAGATAGTCTTCCCAGTCGTCTTCCTCGACTTCAAATTCCGCCACCGTCTGATGCTGCATCGACACGCCAGCGTCATGCACGGATTGCGGTGTTCCAGAGATCAGCGGATGCCAGTCATAAAGCGGCTGTTTGTTCCACAAGAGCTTGTACGCGCATGTCTCGGGCAGCCAGTAAAGGTTGCGCTCGATATTCTTGACCGACAATGTGATGCATTCCGGCACGAACTGATGCCGGATGTCATATTGCCCGCACCGACAGGTCGCATCGTCAAAAAGCCGACACGCCACACGCGTGAGGGCGACAGCCCCGCTATCCTCATCCTCAAGTTTGTTGAGACAACATTTGCCGCAGCCATCACAGAGCGCTTCCCACTCGGCCCTTGTCATCCGATTGAGCGGCGTCGTCTCCCAATAGCGCGGGCGCAGGCCGGACCGGTCGATGGGGTCGGTCATAGGGCGGTCAGAACCTTGCGCGCCTCGGCGCAATCGGCATCCATCTGAGCGATGAAGGCATCCAGCCCATCAAAGGTCTCTTCCGGGCGCAGGTAGTCGACCAAAGCAACCGACAGCTCGGCGCCGTAGAGGTCACCGGAAAAATCAAAGAGATAGGTTTCGATATTGGGCACGTCGCCATTGAACATGGGCCGTACTCCAAGGCTGGCGGCACCTTGATAATGTCCCTTGTGAGGGCCATCGAGCACGTCCACCAACACGGCATAGACGCCAAATTTTGGCGGATGAAGCCCCTCAATTGACATGTTCGCGGTCGGATAACCCAGTTTACGTCCGCGTTGCTCTCCGCCCACCACGGGCCCATCAATGCGGTGCCAGTGTCCCAGCATCGCAGCGGCGTCGCGGGGTCGGCCTTTGGTCAGTGCGGTGCGAATTGCTGTTGAAGAGACCTGTCCGTTATCGCCCTCCAACAAGGCGGCGATGGTCACACCAAAGCCCATCTCTGCCCCGAACCGTTCCAGATCGGATGCATTGCCTGCGCGCCCTTTGCCGAAGCAAAAATCAGCGCCCACCACCACATGGGTCAATCCCAGGCCTTCAGAAATCACATTGCGTGCAAACTCATCCGGCGTAAGTCCTGCCAAAGCGGCGTTGAAATTCAACTCGTAAAGCCGTTCCACCCCCAGCTTTTCCAACCGATTGGCACGCGCCTCCCGGCTCATCAGTCGAAAGGGAGGTGCATCTGGCGCGAAATATTCACGTGGATGCGGCTCAAACGTCATGATCCCAAGCGGCCCACCGGCCTGACGCGCCAGATCAATGACCGTTTGATGGCCGATATGCACACCATCAAAATTACCAATCGCGACAGACGCGCCACGATCAGCTGGATCAACATAGGTATAGTCACGGATAACGCGCATGAGGCAGGGGTAACGAGATGCGCAGCCCTGTGCAAGCGCTAGGCTTTTGCCGCATCCACCTTGACCCGGCTGGCATCGATTGCATCGAAATGCTCCGCCGCCCAAAACACCAATGGTTTAAGAACACCCACCAGCGAAAGCCCTTGGGGCGTCAATGCATAGCTCACGGCCAGAGGAGGCCCGGCATGCACAGTTCGCGTCAAATGACCATCGCGCTCCAGTGTGCGAAGGTTCTCGGTCAACATGCGTTGCGTGACATCCCCGATCTTGCGCTTCAGCGCGCCAAACCGCAGTTCATCCCCCTCCAACGCCAAAAGAATGAGCATCTGCCACTTGCCGGTCACGCGGGTCAAAACACTGCGCACAGGGCAATGTTCGGCCTCTTCTTTCGTCAAAGCAGTTACCTCAACCATACCTGGTTCCCTTAAAGTGCGTAATTGATACTTGGTATTGTTTTGATACCTATTCGCGCTCATGAACGCAATCTGAGTCGAAAGGAACACTTATGTCAGCCAGAGAAATCGTCTTGAACGCAATGACCGCCATTTTCACCCAGTTCGATGCCGACGCCGCCGCAGAACTGCTTGCGCCGGACTACATTCAGCACAATGTTGCTGTTCCGACCGGCGCAGCCCCAATCCTAGGTTTTATTCCGGCCCTGCAAGAAAGCGGTATCACTGTAACCACCCATCGCGTGATCTCAGAAGGTGATTTGGTTGTTCTACATAACACCTACGAAAATGCACAGGCGTTTGGCGCTGAGACCCTTGTGGCCTTCGATGTGTTCCGTGTTGAGGATGGCAAGATCGCAGAGCATTGGGACAACTTGCAGGTACCGGGCGGACCGAATCCTTCTGGCCGCAGCATGGTGGACGGTATCACCGCGATTACTGATCTGGACAAAACTGCGGCGAACAAGGCCATCGTGGAAGCTTTTGTTGCTAACGTTCTGCAAGGCGGTGCGCCGGAGAAGATCACCGACTACATCTCAACTGATAGATATCTGCAGCACAATCCAAACGTTGCCGACGGGCTTGATGGGTTGGGCGCGGCTTTGCAGGCCATGGCAGAAGCAGGCATGGCGATGCGCTACGACGAAACCCATCTGGTTGTCGCCGAAGGCAACTTTGTATTCACCGCGTCAGAAGGTGCAATGGGGGACACGCCAACAGCGTTTTTCGATCTTTTCCGGCTTGAGGACGGCAAAATCGTAGAACATTGGGACACAGTCTCGGAAATCCCGTCCGAGATGCCGCATGACAACGGTAAGTTCTAAAGCGGTTCGCGATAAACCTGAGTCACAGATGATCGCGAACCGCAGCGCGACACCCAATCGTTGCACGCGTTTCGCTTTTCGCTGATGTCTCAGGTTAAACGCGAAACGCTTTAGTGAGATCAAATTCAGTTGCGGCGCGGGGCCTTCCTGCGCCGATCAATCGTCAGGCGTAGCGCACGCTCAGCCCGCTGCGCTCTTCGATGGCCTTGTGAATGGCCTCCCAATGCGCGGCATCCAGCATATGCCCAGCGGCCTTGGCTTCGCGCATTTTGCGCGCGGCTTCGGCCACGGCCCGGCCTCCATGTGTACTCAACAGGGCACGAGCAACTTCAATGGTCTGGACGGTATCCATGATCAATCTCCTCCCTTAAAGCGTTACGCGATCAACCAAACCCGCAGATGATCGCGAAACGAAGCGCGACACTTGATCGCTGCACGCGTTTCGCCTTTTGCTGATGTCTCAGGTTAAAGTCGAAACGCTTTAGGCTGTGCGACGAGCATAGCCAAAAGTATAGACGAGAATGTGACAGCCTGCAGACCGCTATGCAGGATTTCGCCGAAGCGAAATGATTGTCGAAATCACAATAGGTTAGTGGATTTGCGCACGCAGAATTTCGGTGCTGTATCGCAGCAATTAAAACGTTTCGCGTTTAACCTGAGGCATCAGCAAAAGGCGAAACGCGTGCAGCGATCAAGTGTCTCGCTGCGTTTCGCGACACTCTGCGCGTCAGGTTTATCGCGAAACGCTTTAATCGAACTTGCCGGTGGGAGCCAAAACCGTTGCTTCGCCGACCAAAACTTTCTTGCCGTCCACCAGGCACCGCGTGGCCAATTGCACACGCCGCTTGGCATAGTCGATATCGATCACCTCAACCTCAGCCAGGACCATGTCGCCGGGCCGCACAGGGGCCAGAAATTTTAAGGTCTGCCCCATGTAAACAGTCCCATGCCCCGGAAGCTGTTCGCCAATAACGGCAGAGATCAATCCCGCGGTCAGCATCCCATGTGCAATACGCCCCTCAAAAATCGTATCGCGGGCGTAATCATCATCCATATGCACCGGGTTGAAGTCGGTCGAGACCTCGGCAAACATCTGGATATCTTCGTCGGTCACAACCTTCTGCAGGCTGCGCACCATGCCCATTTCAATTTCTTCGATTGTGATCGTGCCACGGGGCATGTTGTCCAACATGATATCCTCCAGAAACGGGTACGCGAGTAATAATCGCTACGTCTTTAAGCGTACAGATGTAACTTTATTACTTTGCAGGCGCAGAAAATCAAGTGTTTTCTGCTTACCGCAACCGTCCAATCGCAAATTTTGGAGAGATGTTTTCTTTTTGCAAATAGGTGGTTAACGCCTCTGGCTCCGGATCATCTTTGGTTTTCGTCTCAACCGCCGCCAACCCGCCTGAAATAAAGAGCGAATCGATATCTTCCCCCATGGCTCCGCGAATATCCGTGATCGCTCCATCCCCGATCGCCAATATATGCGCATCATCCACAAGTCGATTAATCTCAGCCAGCCTGCGCCGCGCCAGATCGTAGATCGGCGGATGCGGCTTGCCAAAATAGAGACTCTCACCCCCCATTTCGGTATAGAGCCGCGCCAGAGCACCCGCGCACCATTCCCGAACCTCGCCGCGATCCACGACAATGTCGGGGTTGGCGCAAAGAAGCTTGAGCCCTTTTTGCTTGGCATAGAGAAAGTCAGCCCGGTTCACATCCGGATCGGCCAGCGGATCGAACGGTCCACAGCACACAATCCCTTCGGCCTCTTTGAGATCAACCAGATCAACCCGAACTGGATCTTCAATAAGCTTGATAGGCTGGAAAAATCCCTCATCGCGCGCCCATTCTCCCATGAACCAGACTTTTTGGCCCACGGCTCCCCGTGCCATGGCAGAGCGCGCGCTATCGCCAGAAGTCGCAATCGTGTCCCAGCAATCGCGCGGAACGTTGAACTGCCCAAGTTGCGCCTCGACACCTGCACGAGGCTTGGGTGAATTCGTGACCAAAACCACTGTCCCGCCGTCGGCGCGATAGGCGCGTAAAGCATCCACAGCCTCGGGAAACGCCGTCACGCCATTGTGCACACAGCCCCAGAGATCGACAAAAAGCGCTTTGTAAGGGGTTGAAACCTCCGAAAGGGACGAGATGATACGGGTCATGCGCACGGGCCTTTGCAATCAGGAATGCCGCAAGCTATGCCAGCGCCACCTTCACTTGGCCACCCCGATCCGCTTCGTTCTTGTTGAAAATACCCAACACGCCCTGCCACTGCAGGCGCAAGTCAGTGAACCGTCACAGGTTCAAGATCATTCTGACGGGCCAACACAAAGGCCATCGCACGGTCCTTGACCAGCGCGAGGCGCTCCCCTTCGGAACTATGCACAGCGTACAGCGTCTCAAGGTCGCCAACCTGTTCCTGTAGCTCGCGCGGAAGCTCATTCACCTTAACTTCGCGGACATAGACGATGGCCCGGTCTGTCTCGGCTCCGAAATCATATTGCGTATCCATGCTCTTACCCTTTCTTAATATTAATCTTTTGCACCACGGTCTCTGGCTGCGCACGGGTCAGATCCACATGCAGCAGGCCGTTTTCCATGATGGCGTCCCCGACCTCAACGCCATCTGCGAGCACGAAACTGCGCTGAAACTGGCGCGCGGCAATGCCACGGTGAAGAAAGACGCGTCCATCGCTGTCGTCGCGCTGTCGGCCACGAATGACCAACTGACGATCCTCCAGCGTGATCGCCAGATCAGTCTCGGCAAATCCGGCGACCGCCAGCGAAATGCGATAGGATGTTTGCGAGGTCTGTTCGATATTGAAGGGCGGGTAGCCTTCATTGCCGGATTTCGCGCTGCGTTCCAGCAATTGCTCAAGCTGCTCAAACCCAAGCATATAAGGGTGCGACCCCAGGGTAAGCTTCGTCATGGGCGTGTCCTTATCCACAAAAGCGACAGTCCGTTGCGTCAGTCCCGATGCGGCAACTGACCTTAAAAATATGGGTGTGACGCCCATGATGTGCAAGTGCTTTGCGAAATTGTGGAAACGGGTTATTCTCAACCTCTCGATTTTAAGAGGAATCGGGCAAAAATGAACGTCTACGACGATCTGTCCATGAAATCAGACGAAGTTTTGCGCGTGGAATTGGCTGAATTCCAACGCCAGCACCGGGATTTGGACGAAGCCATCAAGGCGCTTGAGGACAAAGGCACGGGTGACAGGTTCACTATCAAACGCCTGAAACAGCAGAAACTGCGCCTCAAGGACCGCATCACCTGGATCGAGGACCGGCTGACACCTGACATCATTGCGTAACGCCGCGCGATCGGTATAGTGCGCGCTTCCTGAGACGAGGGTGTGATATGGGCAAGCCGAATGTGGGCATCATTATGGGCAGTCAATCCGACTGGGCCACGATGAAACATGCCGCTGATATTCTTGATGAATTGGGCGTGGCCTATGAGACCAAAATCGTCTCGGCGCACCGTACGCCGGACCGTCTTTGGGACTATGGCAAAACGGCTGCGGACCGGGGTTTGAAAGTCATTATCGCCGGGGCAGGGGGCGCTGCGCATCTGCCTGGCATGATGGCCTCCAAAACACGCGTTCCCGTGGTTGGCGTTCCGGTCCAGACCAAAGCGCTTGCCGGTGTCGACAGCCTCTATTCGATTGTTCAAATGCCCAAGGGCTTCCCCGTGGCCACCATGGCCATTGGCGAGGCCGGGGCGGCCAATGCGGGTCTTATGGCGGCGGGAATTCTCGCCACGGGCGATGAAGCGCTTGCAAAACGGCTTGATGACTGGCGGGCGGCCCTCTCCGCCTCGATCCCAGAGGACCCGCAAGATGACTGACCCGCTGCCGCAGGGCGCGGTGATTGGAATACTCGGTGGCGGCCAACTGGGCCGCATGCTCTCGGTCGCGGCCTCTCGTCTGGGTTTCAAGACCTGCGTGTTCGAGCCCGGCGGCGATTGCCCGGCAAGCCATGTGTCGAACTATCACTTTCAGAAGCCCTATGAGGACGAGGACGCCCTGCGCCAGTTTGCCGAGGCGGTGGATGTCATCACCTATGAGTTTGAGAACATCCCCACATCCGCCCTTGACGTGCTGGATGGCCTCAAACCCATTCGTCCGGGCCGCGAAGCTCTGCGCGTGAGTCAGGATCGCCTGACCGAAAAGGATTTTCTCACCAATCTGGGCCTCAAAACCGCGCCTTACGCAGATATCCCGCATGCCGCCAACTTGAAGGCCGCGCTTGACACGATCGGCACACCCGCCATCCTGAAAACGCGGCGCTTTGGCTATGACGGCAAGGGGCAGGCGCGGATCATGCAGGCCTCCTATGCCGACGCCGCCCTCAGCGACATGTCCGGTGCGCCTGCGATTCTTGAAGGCTTTATAGATTTCTCTCATGAGGTCTCGGTTATCGGCGCACGTGGCGTAGACGGGCAGGTGGCCTGTTTCGATCCCGGAGAAAACGTGCATGAGGGCGGCATCCTGCGCACCACCACCGTGCCTGCGATCCTAAGCACAGCCCAGCGCACCGATGCTTTCCTGCTTACTGGTCAAATCCTCAACGCGCTCGACTATGTCGGCGTCATGGGGGTTGAGCTTTTCGTCACACCGCAGGGTCTCATCGTTAACGAAATTGCCCCGCGCGTGCACAATTCCGGCCATTGGACGCAGCAGGGCTGCAGTGTCGATCAGTTCGAACAACACATCCGCGCCGTGGCAGGATGGCCGCTGGGCGATGGCAGTCGTTATGCGGATGTGGTGATGGAGAACTTGATTGGCGATGACATGGAGAAAGTGCCGGAGCTGGCGCGGGACCCGAACGTTTCTGTGCATCTCTACGGCAAGGCCGAGGTGAAGGCAGGCCGCAAGATGGGACATGTAAACTGGATCATCCACCCGAACTGAGCCAAAATCTTCAAAAGATTTTGGCCCGGTTTCTTTTTAAGAAAACGCCTAGGGTTCCGTGAGCGCCGGTTCACCGGCGCTCACGGAAAGTAATCATCCCGTTGGCTGCCATCAAACCGGCCGGTCCTTAGACAGCACCGTCTGAACCGTTTGCCCGATCCGCACGGGCACGGATCATTCCGGCCGAGTTTTTCCTGGAGTTCCACATCGCCCATGCACCGTTTGAACGCCGGTTTTCACGCGCGTTTCTGACGGGAATGACTTGCGACGTTTAGAAATGACCTCGAAAGGAGGCGCGGTCTTCGGGTTTGATACGATGTGCCATGATACCCTCCATCATACAAGCTACGAGAAACGCGTGCATACTGTCTGGGCGTGACATCGACAAGAGAGTTTTGTGGCTATTTCTATGGTTTTAGGCATTCACCCCACAAACCGCCCCGCCACATCGCCCTTCATATAGGTCACGCGCCCGGCAGATATCGTCGCGCAAACATCCCGCGTCTGTGGGTCCAGAACCACAAGATCAGCCCGCAACCCCGGCTTTAGCGCCCCCCGATCTTCCAACCCCAACACCCGCGCCGGTCCTGTCGAAATCAAACCCCAGGCGGCACCCAAATCCATAACACCCCCATCCGCCATCAGAAACGCCGCGCGTTTCAGCGATGGGTAGTGATAGTCCGACGCTAGCGCATCACACAGCCCCAGCATGATCAGCTCCAAGGCGCTGGCATTGCCCTTGTGCGAGCCGCCCCGCACGACGTTGGGTGCACCCAAGATCACAGGATCACGCTGCGCCTGCGCCGTCTCGGCGGCCACTTGGGTCTCGGGAAACTCCGCAATCTGTGCCCCGCGCGCATGCCAGACCTCGCGCGCCTCAGCCGTCGCATCATCATGACTGCCCAATCGCACCGGCAACTCCACCAGCCGCGCGCACAGCGCATCCAGAGCGGCAGGCACCCGGTCCATCCCGGCATGCAGCGCCATGATGTCTTCCAGATGCCGGTCCGGGTTCTTGCCGATGCGCAGCGACTTGCCCACATGCCCCGGCGGTGTCTTGCCCTTGGCCAGAAGATCATGCGGCAGATGATCGTTGAAGACCAGATAGGGGATGTCGTGGCGCTGGATCCAGTCCACCACCGTGTCATAATCCTCCACCATCGAGATCTCGAACCGCAACTGCGGCCGCAGATCGGTCCCGACCCGCGCTTGGATGACCTGCAAACCCTCAAACACACAGGCGGCAAATTCTGCCCCCCGCATGCCGCCTTCCCAGGAATAGAACTGCGCCAATGTCGCGGTTGTTATCCCGTTCGAGGCGATCTCGGCCTCCGCTGCAATCAATCCCTGATCGATGTCCTTCATTGCCCCCCGGCGCGGTGCCAGATGCTTTTCAAAAGCATCGCCATGCACATCCACAATCCCCGGCAGGATCATGTAACCGGAAAGTTCCACCTCTCGCCCAGGCGTATCTTCCTTTAAAACCCCCCGGCCAAGCGCAACGGCGCATCACCCAAGCCATCAGGATGCAGAACCTCGGCCCCCACCAGCCGCAGATCAAGGCTCATTCTTTGTCGCCCCAAAGGAAATCGGTCAGGTCAAGATCAGGATCAAATTTACCCTCTCGTAGAAACTCCGAAACCTGCGCGATGACATAGGCATTGTTCATCATGAAAGTGTGGCTTACGGGCAGCTCGATATGATCGGCCATACCCTCAACCCGTGTTGAAGCCACGCTCACTTTGCCATCATCGGCCCCTTCAATCAGGGTTGAGAAAAATGGATTGAGGGACTGCGTTCCTGCAATCACCCCAAGTGAGAAATCGACAGGTGGAAGGGAGGCCACAAACCCCTCAGGCCCGCTTTCCAGTTGCTGACCCGCAGGGCCATTGAGCCACTCAAAAAGCTCTAGCGCCCCCAACTGATCCACCACTTCTGACCCCTGGTTCGGCGGTGCCAGCATCACCACATGTCCCATCTTCTCTGGCCGGTTTTCCGCAAGCCAATAGCGCAGAAGAATGCCGCCCATGGAGTGTGTGACAAAGTGAATACGATCCTTCTTGCAGGCCGCCACGGCATCGGGCAGGGTTGTATCCGCAAGCCGCGTAATCTCTGCCGAGGTCGATGCATAACTCGGGCTTTTCGTGACATACCCTTCGGCCTGCAACGCCTCGTCCATGATCAAGAGCGAGGCTTGCGTCCGCGCCAACCCGTGCAAAAGCACCACGCAATCTGCAAATGCAGGCGCGGGCAGCAACAGGGCAAGCGCGGTCAAAATCCGTTTCATACCCTTGAGATAAGGGGTTTTGCCCTGCATAAACAGCCCTCAATCCAACGAAAGGCCGTAACGTTATGCCCATTCGCCTTGCCACTCGCGCGGTGATCGTTCACGACGAACGGCTTTTGCTGGTTAACGCCTATCCCGATGGGCAAAGCGACCTATGGTGCGCGCCGGGTGGTGGGGCAGAACCGGGCGCGTCCTTGCCCGATAACCTGACACGCGAAGTGCATGAGGAGACGGGCTTGCGCATCAAGGTTGGTCCGCCCTGCCTTATCAACGAATTTCACGACCCCAAACGCGGGTTCCATCAGGTGGACTTGTTTTTTCGCTGCCAGATCATTGAGGGCACGTTAACTCAGGATTGGAATGATCCTGAAAACGTGGTCACTGAACGTCGGTTTTTTACAAAAGAAGACCTGGCCTTTATCCGGCTCAAACCCGACAGCTTGCCAGATGTCGCCTTCAACCGCGGCTTTGGCTACGACCCTTTGGAGAAAATTGTAGGCTGACCTCGCTCATCCCGGCCTTTTCGCCAGCACTGACAAAGCCACACCGCCGAGGATCAGAGCCGAGGCAAGCGCTATTCGAAGCGTCACGACCTCGCCCAGCAAAACGACACCCGCCAAAAGCGCAATAACCGGTACGGTCAGTTGCGCCACTGCCGCAACAGAAGAGGCGAGGCTTGGCAGGACCGTGTACCAAAGCGCGTAACCCAGCCCAGAGGTCACTGTGCCCGCCAGAATAGCCAGTGCAATGCCGATGCTGTTCATCTCCACGGCCTCGGCTGGCGCGGGCAAAACCCAAAGCGCCAGAATGCCAAAAGGCGTGGCTAAAACGAAATTCGCTGCCGTTGCCTGCAGCGCGTCACGCGATTTGCGTCCTGCGAGAGAATAGAACCCCCACCCGATGCCCGCAATCGCCATCAATCCGCCATGCAAAAGGCTCACCTGAGCCTGCGGTCCCGGCCAGATGAGCCAGGCCAAGCCCACAAGCGCCAGCGCCGCGCCGATCCATTTCAGAGCCGGCATATCTTCATGGGTCAGACAGGCCGCCGCAAACATGGTGATCTGCACCATGCCAAACAGGATGAGTGCGCCCAGTCCCGCATCCAGCGACGTGTAAGCACTCGAAAAGCCGTACATGTAGATCAGCAGGGCCAAGACACCCACCAGTCTCGCAGGTCCTCCGAGCTTTAAGCCTCCGCGAAAGAGCACGCATAAGAGGGCCAGCATAAGCGCACCCGAGGCCAGCCGGATCGTCCCGAAGCTCACCGCGTCAATATGGCCCCCGGCAAGGGCCATACGATTCAGAATGGAGTTGGCAGCGAAGGCCATCATCGTGAGGGTGGTGAGAAGAAAAAGCCGCATTACTATGTTCTTAGCTGTCCGTGCACACGATGGGAATGCCACATGTCAGGGATCAGGTATGACATTTGCGTGTCGCACTACAGCATGACTTGTTGAGTGATGTCCCCTGGTGTGTAGCCGACCCTTGTTGCCAGGCGAAAAACAGGGAATCGCCAAGACTTATTCAGCTGCGCGCATGCCACCAGAGCCCGGCTCACCTCCGTCGTCATCGCCTCCAACCCGATGAATAAACGTCAGGCGCAGTGGCTCTGGGTCGGCTTCAATCGCAGGCTCGCGCTCATCTTCCCAGATCACCTCTGGCAGACGCTGCCGCTTGGCTTGCCGGGCCAGTGCCCAGTCGCGTGCCGCACGGCTGGTGCGGCCCATGGAAAGCTTGGCCAGAAGCTGTGAGGCCCAGAGCACGTAGGTGGTGGCCCAGATGCGCAGGGCCAGCATGGACGGCGTAAAAACAAGCGTCAGAACCGTCGCAATGCCAAGGCCAAAGACAACTGCTGTCGCCAATTGCTTCCACCAGAGGGCCGTGGGGCTGTTGAACGTATAGCCGCCATCGACGAAGTTGAGCGACAGCCCGAACATCATCGGCGCAAGCCCTGCCATGGTGGTGATTGTGGTGAGCAAAACGGGACGAATGCGTGCTTCGGCTGTGCGCGTGATCGCATCAATCCGCGGCATGTATTTCGAGTATTCCTGGTAGGTATCAATGAGAACAATATTGTTGTTCACTACGATCCCGGCCAGGGCCACGATGCCGGTGCCGGTCATGATGATGGAAAACGGCTGGTTCATCACCAGCATCCCGATCAGAACACCCGTGGTTGACAGGATCACCGCCAAAAGTACCAGTGCGGCGTTGTAGATCGAGTTGAACTGCGCCAGCAGAATAATGAACATCAATCCCAATGCGCCCATAAAGGCCTGCATCAGGAAGGCACCGGATTCCTCTTGATCTTCGGCATCCCCGGTCCATTCCCATTCAATGCCGGCGGGTACTACACCGCTTTCCAGCCACTTGGTGAGAACGGCGATCCTTTCATTGGGGTTCATCAGAACCTCGGATGTCTCGCCATTTTCATCCGTCACCGTTGCGGTCAGCCCGTCAATCACATCGGCTTTCACGTCGAAATAGCGTTTCTGATCCACGCGGTCGATCTGGGCCAGTTTCTGCACCGGCTTGCGGGTGATGAAGTTCGACAGCGGTACAAGCCCGTCTGTGGTGCGAATTTTGAGTGTGTCGAGTGTTGAGAGAAGCCGCTCATCTTCGGGCAGGCGCACGCGGATATCGATTTCCTCATCCGAGCTTGGAATGCGCATCGTGCCGATCTGCAACCCGCGGGTCACGAGCTGCACCATGCCGCCCACGGCTGCCACGTTCGCGCCATACCGCCCGGCCTTTTCTACATCCACATCAATCTGCCAGTCGATACCGGGCAGGGGAAGGGTATCCTCGATCAGCTTCAGACCTTCGGTGCGTTCAAACTGCGCCCGAGCGTCCTGGGTGAAGGCCTGAAGCTCTTCCCAATTGTCGCCCTTCAAACGCAAATGCACAGGCTTGGCCGACGCCGGGCCTTGCTCAAGCGCCAGAATGTCAAACTGGATGCCGGGGATCTGCCTGAGCGCCTCGGTCAGTTCATCCATGGTGCGATTGCCATCAGCGCTGTTGTCGATGACTGTGCGTTGCACCTCGTAGCCGATAATGGGAACGGTGAACCAGGTTTCATAGGTGGTGGGGCGGTCTTCCCATTTGGTGATCTCAAGCTGCACCTGACCGACCGTGTCCAAAGGCGGAGCAGCCCCGCCGGTATTCACGTCCAATCCGCCATCTCCGGCAAAGGCAAAAGCGTTGAGCACATTGGGATGGGCCAAAACAACGGCCTCGGCCTCGCGCACCAGGGCGTCTTTCTGTTCAATCGACAGATTGCCGCGTGCGCGGACCTGCACGATGGCATTCTCCGGCTCGGATTCGACAAAGAATTCCACGCCGCGATTGTTGCCCATGTAGTAGAACGTCACCGACCCCACAAAGACAAAAATTGCGCAAAACGCAATTAACGGCGCGATAGGGTTAGCGGCAATCATGTGAATGAACCAGCCAAAGGGGCTGCGCTGATAGCCGGAGGTCACTTTTTCATTGCGGTGCGGCAGAACCCGTGCACCAACCGCGCGGCGCACATAGCGCAGACGCCGGAACACCGCCATAAGACCGACGAGGAAGGCGATCACACCGGCGAGACCGATGGCACCGGAGACGACTGCGCAAATCGCCAAGGCAAAGACGTTGATCAGCGTCGGCACAACCGACCCAAGAATGCGCGTGGCATCCAGGGCGGCAAACCGCGCGCCGATGGCTTCCATGAAAAACGGCACTGCCGCCCCGGCCAGCATCACTGCGCCTACTGCTATGGGTAGTAACAGCAGATGCCACAGCCAATGGCCCTTGGCGATCTGGCGAATACGTTCGTCAAACCACCGCTCCGTGCGCCCGGTCACACCGCCCATCACTGGAAGGTACACCAGTGCGACCAAGAGCGAGGCCGACAGAACGAAGATCAGTGTGACGGGCAACATCTGCATGAACTGCCCCGGCACGCCCGGCCAGAAAAGCATGGGCAGGAAAGCACAGAGCGTCGTCGCGGTTGAGCTGACCACAGGCCAGAACATCCGCTTGGCCGCCGCCACATAGGCATGCATCGGCCCTTCGCCCTCGGCGATTTTCTTGTCGGCGTATTCCACCACCACAATCGCGCCGTCGACCAGCATCCCCACGGCGAGGATCAGACCGAACATCACGATGTTGGACACAGACACGCCCATAACAGCCAAAAGCGCAAAGCAGAGTAGGAAGGATGTGGGAATGGCAAATCCGACGAGCAGGGCAGGGCGGATGCCCAACGCGGCCAGCGTCACGATCATCACCAGCGCAATCGCTGTCAGAACAGACCCTTCCAGCTGGCTGACCATGGACTCGATGATGCGTGACTGGTCGTTTGAAGTGTCCACCTGCACCACCGACCGCAGACCCTGAGGCCAGGTTCTTTCGGCCTTTGCCACTTCCTCACGAATGAGTGCAGCGGTATCAATAATGTTGAAGCCTTTGCGTTTGACCACCTGTAACGCCACCGTGGTCTCGCCGTTAAAACGCGCGGTGCCTGCGCGGTCTTCAAAGGTCAGGTTGATCTCGGTGAGATCACCCAGCGTGATAACGCGGTCTCCATTGGTTTTGACCGGCAGATTGTAGATATCCAGCGTTTCGTCGAATGAAGATGGAATTTTGACGGCAAAACTGCCCTGACCGCTTTGCACCTCACCGGCGGCAATCAAGCGGTTGTTGTTGGTGACGACATTCACCAGCTCATCGGCGGTGATGTTATAGGCCTCAAGCGCGAGCGGATCGATGATCACCTCAACCATCTCATCGCGATTGCCTGCAATCCCGGCCTCCAAAATGGGGTCGAGTGCCTCTAGCCGGTCCTGCAAATCCTTGGCCACCCGCGCCATGGTGCGTTCGGGCACCGGGCCCGACAGGCTTACGATGATAATGGGAAAGGTGCTGAAATTGATCTCGTTGATCGTATAGGTTTCAAATCCGTCCGGGAAATCGGCCTCTGCGGCACTCATCGCATCGCGCACATCGGCGGTGATCTTGGTTTTGTCCCAGCCAAATTCGAATTCAAGCGCCACACCGGCATAGCCTTCGGACGCGGTGCCGGTCATTTCCTTGAGCCCGTCCAGATCGGCCAGCTCGGTTTCCATGACCTTGACGAGCAGTTTCTCACTGTCCTCCGCCGAAATGCCGGGGAAGGGGACGGAAACGAAAAGCGCCGGGATCTCGATATCCGGCTCACCTTCTTTTGGCAGGCTGATGTAGGCCAACGTACCTGCCAGAATCGACAGCACGATAAAGGCAATCACCATCCGCGCACGGGCGGCGGCCCAATCGACGATCCCCGTCATTGGCTAAGCTCCTGAAAGCTTGGTTCAACCGGCACACCATCGCCGACAAATTCCTGCCCGATGATGATCACGTCTGCCGCGTCTGGCAAACCGGTGATCAGAACGCCCGTGGGCGTGTCGCGCAAGAGCCTCACAGGTACAAACTCGGCTTGGCTGGTCTCTGTAACCACGCGTACGCCCAGCATGCCGTCATCGTTGAGCGTCAGGGCCGATTGCGGCAGCAAATGCGCCTCTTTACCTTCGGCCTCGATGCGAATTTCAGCGGTCTGCCCGTCGCGCAGCAGGTAGTCAGGGTTGGGCACTTCGACCTCAACCCGAAAAGTGCGCGTTGTTTCATCAGCAGCGCGGGAGACGAAAACGACCTGGCCCTCGACCTGATCGCGTGACGACAACTCGGCCACCGCTGGCGCGCCACTATTGACCTGGTTGACCTGCGTTTCGTTTACAAACCCAACCAAAACCATAGGGTCCAGGCGGATCACCGTGGCACAGAGGCCACCTGTCTGCAAAAGACTGCCCAACTCGGCGGTGTCGCTTTCCAAAAGTCCTGAAAACGGTGCCGAAATGGTCAGATTGTCAATTTCCTTTTCCGCCGACGCCACAGATGCGCGCGCGCTCTCAACACCTGCATTCGCAGCCTCAATGCCAGCAGCAGCGCTCTCAAGGCCGGACAGAGCAGCTTTAAACGCGGCCTCGGCGCTGACAATTTGCGCCCGCGCACCCTCGACCTCGGCCTCGGTTTGAGCGACACGTGTCTGTGACGCAAAGCCTTCTTCGCTCAGGCGAGACGCAGCGTTGGAATTGATCTGCGCTTCGCGCAGCCGCGCCTTGGCCTCAATCACTCGTGCCCGCGCCTCTTCGACGCTGGCCTCTGCCGACGGCACTTGCGCCTCCGCTGACGGCACGCGCGCGCGCGCTTCCGCCAGCCGTGCTACCGCCTCGGCAAGTGTGGCGTCGCGTGTGCCGGGGCCCAATCGGCACAGAATTTCACCCTCTTCGACGAATGATCCCTTTTTCAGAGGGTTGGAAACCACTTCGCCGGTGGTTTGCGCCAAAAGCTCGACCTGCCGATCCGCTTCGGTCTGACCACGGACCACGACAGATGTGTCCACACGCCGCGCAGTTGAGCGCACTGCCACAACGCGAACAGCATTTGCGCCGGGGTTTCCTTGCGTTGGCACGTCTTCGCCGGCTGCCTTTGTATTTGCTGTCGACTCCGCTGATCTGTCAGCGGCAAACAGCGCAGCAATCTTGTCCCGCTCAAGAACAAACCCATAAATCAAGGCGCCTACAACGATAGCCGCAAAGATCGAAAACAACCGCATTTCAACTCTTTCTGCAAGATGCAAGCCCGCCTACGGCTTCTGTTATCTTTGATAATAGACCTATGTATAAACATTCTACGGTAAACTATATGGTTTAGATTATCTTTTCTCCCTTGTGTATTCAAGGCCTCGGATCGCGCATCTGACCATGTTGTGACCAGCCCCTCTTGGCAGGGCTCAGGCAAGACGTTAAGAGACATCAAAGGTTAAAGGGCGCACCTGTGAGCAACACCGACAGTTTCATAGAAGAAGTCACCGAAGAGGTCCGTCGCGACCGACTGTTCAAGCTGTTCAAACGCTATGGTTGGATAGCGGTTGCCGCCGTGGTGTTGCTTGTGGGCGCAACCGCTTGGAATGAGTGGAATAAATCCAAAGACCGTCAGGCGGCTCAGGCGCTGGGAGATCAGGTTTTGGCCGCGCTGGAAAGCGATGATCGTGCGGAACGCGCGGCGGCACTTGCCGCGATAGAAGCACCAGAAGGCGGTGCGCGCGGAATCCTGGGGCTTCTGGCCGCCAGTGAAGCCGGAACCGAAGCGCCCCAAGAGGCCGCAACGCAGCTCTTTGCACTGGCGGATGATCCATCCGTGCCGCAGGTGTACCGCCAGATTGCTGTGCTCAAGGCAACGGCTTTGCCGGGCAATGGACTTAGCGTAGACGACCGCCGATCAAGGCTGGAAGGTCTGGTGCCGGGCGGCGGCCTTGTGCGTTTGCTTGCCGAGGAACAGCTTGCGTATCTAGACGCTGAGGCGGGAAATAGTGACGCCGCACTGGACCGTTTGCGCCAGATCGGCGAAAGTGCCGAGGCTACGATTGGTTTGCGTCAACGTGCCGCACAGATGGTCGTGGCCCTTGGAGGGGAGTTGACGCAAGAACCGGTGCTCTCTGAAACAGGTCAAAACGACGGCAATTGAAGTAATATCTCTGCGCTCACGCCTTTGAAGCTATGGCGCAATTCGAACAAGACGGGGACTTTGGTTTGGTTTCAGCAGCACGCATTTGGGGTCTGGGCGTCGTCTTTCTTTTGGCGGCGTGCAGCGAGAAAGAACAAGTCCTGGTCGGCGAACGCGAAGACATTCGGGCCGTTCTCAGCGAGGATAGCGGCGAAACTCTTCTGGCGGCGCAAGCCGAGACAGGGACAATCCCGCCGCTCAACCTCCCTGCAACGCGCGCCAACACAGAATGGCCGCAAGGCATTTCAAGCCCCTCCACACGGATCTCTCACCCGGCCCTCAGCAGCGCGCCCCGGTCGATTTGGTCGGTCAATATTGGTGCAGGTGACGGACGACGCGGGCGCATCACGGCGGATCCCGTTGTCGGAGGGGGCGTGTCTACACGCTGGATTCCGCAGCGCTTGTCACGGCGGTCTCGACGACTGGTCAAATCCTCTGGAGTCAGGATCTGACACCCGCAAATGACAAACCCACTGATGCAAGCGGCGGCGGTCTGGCGTATGCGGACGGTCGCCTTTATGTGTCGTCTGGCTTTGGCACTCTGACGGTTCTGGACGCCCAAACTGGCGCACAGGTGTGGCAGCAACGGCTGCGCGCCACAGGGTCTGGCAGCCCCAGTGTGGCAGGAGACCTTGTCTATGTTGTCGCCGGAGATGAGTTGGCTTGGGCATTGGAGCGCGACACCGGCCGGATCCGCTGGCAGCTGTCGGCATCGCCTGACATCCGAAATGTCATCGGTGCGCCAACCCCTGCAATTTCAGAAAAATATGTCGTCTTCGCCTTCGGATCAGGCGAAGTGCAGGGCGCGTTCCGCAAAGGCGGATTGCGGCGCTGGGATTCACAGATTGCCGGACAACGCCAAGGATTCTCCAGTGGTCTTGTCGGCGATATCACCGGCGACCCGGTGATTGACGGAGATCGTATTTACGTGGGCAACCACTCTGGCCGGACTGTCGCGTTGGGCCTGGGCAATGGGGAGCGCCTTTGGACAGCTCCCGATGGGCCGCTTTCGCCCATTTGGCCTGCAGGCGACTCGATTTTCATGGTGTCTGACCGCAACGAACTGCTGCGTCTGTCGGCAGACACAGGCCAGCGCATCTGGTCTCAAACACTGCCGTTTTTCACCAAGAACAAACCCAAGCGCCAAAACGAGATTTTTGCGCATCACGGACCCATCATTGCCAGCGGGCGTTTGATCGTGGCCTCCAACGACGGTTTGCTACGCTTTTTTGATCCCACCAATGGAGCGCCCCTGGGCGAGGTCAAAATGCCGGGCGGGGCGACCACCAATCCGGTGGTGGCTGGCAACACGCTTTATGTGGTGTCCTCCAAAGGTCAGTTGATGGCCTTCCGCTAGGGCCTTTTGAACCAACAAGGCGGCACACCCCGCCGGGCGCGGAGCCTTGATTAGATGAGTTTCACCCTTGCCATCGTGGGTCGCCCGAACGTGGGAAAATCCACACTTTTCAACCGCTTGGTGGGCAAGCGTCTGGCTTTGGTCGACAACCAGCCAGGCGTCACGCGCGACCTGCGCGAAGGGGCTGCGCGCCTGGGCGATCTGCGCTTTACCGTGATCGACACGGCCGGGCTGGAGGATGCAACTGACAACTCGCTTCAGGGCCGGATGCGTCGCCTGACCGAGCGTGCCGTGGACATGGCCGATGTCTGTCTATTTCTCATTGATGCCCGTGCAGGGGTGACGCCCATCGATGAACTGTTCGCCGAGATCCTGCGCAAACGCGCGACGCATGTCTTTGTTGCCGCCAACAAATCAGAAGGATCCGCGGCTGACGCCGGTGTCATCGAGGCCTATGGGCTTGGCCTTGGCGAACCCATTCGTCTCTCTGCAGAACATGGCGAGGGCATGAATGATCTCTACTCCGCTCTCATGCCGCTGGCAGATCAATTTGCCAGACGCGCAGAACAGGACGCGCCCGAAACGGATGTGTCTGTGGACGAGGACGTGGAGGATGCCGTCCGCAAACCCACAAAATCCAAACCGCTCCAAGTTGCTGTTGTAGGGCGTCCCAATGCCGGAAAGTCCACGCTGATCAACAAGATACTGGGCGAGGACCGACTTCTCACTGGTCCAGAGGCGGGTATTACCCGCGACGCCATTTCGCTTCAGATCGACTGGGACGGCCTGCCAGTGCGCATTTTTGACACCGCCGGTATGCGCAAGAAGGCCAAAGTGCAGGACAAGGTGGAAAAGCTCTCGGTCTCGGACGGCCTGCGCGCGGTGAAATTCGCCGAAGTGGTTATCGTGCTGCTGGATGCCGCCATTCCCTTTGAACAACAGGACCTGCGCATCGCTGATCTGGCCGAACGAGAGGGGCGCGCCGTGGTGGTTGCTGTCAACAAATGGGATATCGAGGACGAAAAGCAGCAAAAGCTGCGTGATCTCAAAGAAGCCTTCGAACGCCTCTTGCCGCAGCTTAGAGGCGCTCCGCTCATCACCGTGTCGGCCAAGACAGGCCGGGGCCTCGACCGACTGCAAGCGGCCGTTGAAAAGGCATATGACGTCTGGAATCGCCGTGTGACCACGGCCCAGCTCAACCGCTGGCTCACTGGCATGCTTGAGGCACACCCGCCCCCAGCCCCCGGCGGCAAGCGGATCAAGCTGCGATATATGACCCAGGCCAAGACGCGCCCGCCCGGCTTTGTTGTCATGTGCTCGCACCCAGACAAAATGCCGGAAAGCTATTCACGCTATCTTGTCAATGGTTTGCGCGAGGGGTTCGACATGCCCGGCACACCTATTCGCCTGACAATGCGGTCGCAATCGGACAAAAATCCTTATAAGGAACGCAAGAAATCCACGCCCTCACGTCTGCGCAAGCACCTCTCGCGCAAAGGGCCGCGCGACTGAGCCAAGCCATTATGCGCGGATCAATGCCTGCGCCCCTTGTTTTTGCGATAAATCTTCCACATTTTAGGACAGAGCAGGTTGGGTCAGCATCACCATCAGACCCACTGCCCGGGGGTGAATTTGATTATGACTTTTCGCGACTATTTGAAAGACTACACGAACAAATCTGACCTGATGGGCTGGACGAGCTTTCTCTGTTCCCTGGCCGCCTATTTTGCAGCCCTTATCCTCGCCAGTCTGGCGTGGCCCGCCTGGTGGATCAGCCTGCCGCTGATCGTGATCCTCGCCTTTGCGTCTGTGCGCCTTTACGTGCTGCAACATGATTGCGGACATCATTCGCTGTTTGCCACCAAACCACTCAACGACATGGCAGGCTACATCCTGTCGATCTTCTCCCTGACGCCTTTTCGCGTCATGCAATACAATCACAATCAGCATCACGCCTATTTGGGCAATCTGGAGCACCGGGAGACGACCGAGGTCTACACGATGACCCTGCGCGAATGGCAGGAGGCGGGTCTGTGGACTCGCCTGTGGTATCGCACCTACCGAAACCCGGCCGTGATGCTGTCTGTGGGCGGGATTTACACGTATTTCATTGCCTATCGCTGGCCGAAAAACACACTAAAAGTCGGTATGTGGGGTGTGATTGCACATAACTTGATGTTGGTGGTGTGGATCTGGGCCGTCTGGGTCGTGCTGGGCGTCACCGGCCTTGCCATGTTGGGCAGCAGCGCGATTGTCGCGGGCATAATTGGCGTATTCCTCGTCTACCTGCAGCATAATTTTGAAGAAACCTACTGGGACCGTAAACCAGATCTCGACTTCCGCAAGGCAACGCTGGAAGGCTCCTCCAGCCTTGATCTGGGCCATTGGTGGGACATCGGCACTGGCAACATCGCCTATCACGACCTGCACCACTACAACCCGATGATCCCATCCTATCGCTTGCGCCACGCGCAGAAAAATCTGCCTGATGAGTTGCGCGTGCATGACGAAATCCACTGGCCACAAGCCATCGCAAGCTTCCGGCTCAAGCTCTGGGACGAAGAGGCTGAACGCCTGGTGCCGTTTCCCAAGGCGCACGCCGGTGGTGTTGTGCCGGCGGAATAGACACTGCGATTTTTTGAGCGATTTGCGCACCCATCCCGTAATATGGTGCGCAAGTTATCCACCTTATCGTTTCGCTCCGGCCTCTCGCCATGCCAGTAATCCCGCACCTGCGAGAATGACGGCCGCTCCAATCACCGAAACCATATCCGGCCAGACACCAAACACAGCGGCGTCGTAGAAAGCCGCAAAAACAAGTGCTGCATAGAAAAACGGCGCCACGAAACTGGCATCCGCCCGCGCCATGGCGTTCACAAAACAGGCCTGAGCCGCTGCCATCAACACACCAAGAGCGGCCAATGCCGCCCATTGCGCAGGTGTCGGCGCGGCCCAGACTAAAAGCACGGCTAAGGTTGCGATACAAAGCCCGATTATGTTGTTGATCAATAGAATTTGCACCGGGGCCTCGCCACCTGACAACCGTTTGATCGCAATGAGTTCTGCCCCAAACAGCATTGCTGCACCGAGTGCGAGAAAGGCACCAATCTCCACTGTGCTTGCACCAGGGCGCGTCAGGACTGCCGCGCCGAAAAGCGCAACCAGGGCTGCCGCCCACCTCACAGGGCCAACGCGTTCACCCAGGATAGGAACGGCCAACATCATGCAAAAGACCGGGTTGAGAAAGCTGATCGCCGTGGCATCCGACAGCGGAATGAACGCCGCCGCCGCAAACATGAGCGTGACGCCGCCCCAGCCAAGCCCTGAGCGCAAAACATGCAGCTTCACATTGGGGCGGGTGAACTTGGGCCGCGTCGCGGCCACGAAGACCAAAATCGTCAACAACGCAAATAGGAACCTGCCATGGCTGATCTGCAATGGATGCAGCGCAGGCCCGAGCGCATCTGTGCCCAACGCCTTGGCCAACAGCGTCGTGCCCGCCACGAATGCCGCCGCCGCTAGGGTCAACCCGGCGGCCAGCGGAGGATTATGAAGCGGATGGGCACTCATGGAGGCTGAGTGCCTGTCTTCGCGGGCTAGCGCAAGGCTTCCCGACCATGAGGTGCATCGAAATCCAGAACCGGATTGATCGGGATGATCCGGTGCGGGTTCACCGTCTCGTGGCTGTAATGATAGTGCCGGACGATATGATCGAAATTCACTGTCTGCCGTACGCCCGGCCATTGATAGAGCTCACGCAGATAGCCCCAGAGATTTGGGTAATCCACAATCCGCGCCTGGTTGCATTTGAAGTGCAGGTGATAGACCAGATCGAACCGGATAAGCGTCGTGAAGAGCCGCCAATCTGCTTCGGTGATCCGATCCCCCATCAGGTAGCGCGACGTGGCCAGCCGCGCCTCAAGCCAGCTCAGCGTGTCAAACAGTGGCACAACTGCCGCGTCATAAGCCTCCTGACTGGTCGCAAACCCGGCCTTGTAGACCCCATTGTTAAGCGTTGAATAGATCCGTTCATTGACCGGCTCGATCTCGTCGCGCATGTCTTCGGGCCAATAGTCATCGGTGTTTCCTGTGATGCCGATAAAGGCCGAATTGAACATACGGATGATTTCTGAGGATTCGTTGGACACAATCGTCTCTCGCTCCCGGTCCCACAAGATCGGCACCGTCACGCGGCCCGACGTCTTGGGATCGGCCTTGAGATAAATGTCCCGGGCAAAGGGCAGGTCATGAAGCTGATCGCCCGTGGCCCCTTCGTAATCCGTGGCAAAGCTCCACCCATCCGCCATCATGTCCGGATGCACCGCAGACACCCCGATATGCGGCTCAAGACCTTTCAACGCGCGAAAGATCAATGTGCGATGCGCCCATGGACATGCCAGTGAGACGTAAAGGTGATACCGACCGCTTTCGGCCTTGAACCCGCCGTCTCCTGTGGGTCCGGCGCTTCCATCTGCTGTGATCCAATTGCGATACGCCGCGGTGCTGCGCTTGAACGCACCGCCTGAGGATTTGGTATTGTACCAGGTGTCCTGCCAGACTCCGTCAACCAGTTGTCCCATGTGTGATCTCCTTTGTACCGCTAACTAGCGCGCGCTGCCGCATCCAACATCCCCACATGCTCGCGCACCTGCCGTGCAGCGCTGCACATGTCGTAATCCGAGTGTCGCACGGCGATTCTCTGTTTGCGCGGCGCACCATGCGGGCCTATAGACGAACCAGACGGTGCCCAAAGCGGGCCGGAAAGGGGCATGCCAAAGAGCCGACCCAACTAGGGGGCTTTCACGCATGATCGTCGGGGCGCATGCGCGCCCATGGCCTCCTTTGTGGTTCGCCCAGTGGCACGATGAACGCGGAAGGGAGACCTCTTATGCACCGGCTCTTTGCACTTCTGACGCTGCTCTTGCCAGGCGCGGCGTTGGCCCACCCTGGACATCTCGCCGAAGTCGCGGGCCACGGGCATTGGCTTTCCGCGGGTGCGTTGGCTGCTGCGGCGGCACTGGGCCTTTGGGCTGCCAAGGGGCGCAAATCCAAAGAAAACGCGGAAAACACGTCGGACGCGCCCCTCGAAGACGACGAGCCACAGGAGGCGTAGCGCGATGAAAACCGGTGTGATGATCTGTGGTCACGGCTCGCGCAGCCAATCGGCGGTTGATGAGTTTGCCACACTGGCCGAAAAGCTGCCCCCCCTTCTGCCCTCTGACTGGGAGATGGAATACGGCTATCTCGAATTTGCCAACCCGGTCATTCGTGATGGCCTCGACAACCTCCGCGAGAGAGGCTGTGAGCGCATCCTTGCCGTGCCGGGCATGCTCTTTGCTGCAATGCATTCCAAAAATGATATCCCCACGGTTCTGAACACCTATGCCGCGAAACACGACATCGACGTGCGCTATGGCCGTGAACTGGGTGTTGACCCCAAAATGATTGCCGCCGCCGGAGGCCGCATCGAAGACGCACTCGCCAAAGCAGACGCTGAACAGGGCCCGGTCAGCCGCCACGACACCTGTCTTGTGGTCATCGGACGCGGGGCCTCTGACCCTGACGCCAATTCCAACGTCGCCAAAATCGCGCGGCTCTTGCACGAAGGTATGGGCTTTGGCTGGTGCGAGGTGGGCTATTCGGGCGTGACATTCCCGCTGGTTGAACCCTGTCTGCAGCATGTGGTGAAACTGGGTTATAAACGCGTGGTCGTCTTTCCGTACTTCCTCTTCTCTGGCATCCTGATTGACCGCATCTATGGTTTCACCGATCAGGTCGCGGCTGAATACCCTGCGCAGCAATTCGTCAAAGCGGGCTATCTCGGCGACCATCCCAAAGTGCTGGAAACCTTCGCTGAACGTGTCCGCGAACAGGTGGGAGCCGTGCCGCCGCCCAATTGCGGCACCTGCCAGTACCGCACGCAGATTCTCGCCATCGAAGGGCAGGACCCGCAAAAGATCACGCCCGCCCAACGTGCCATTCTCACTGCCGAAAAAGGTGCGGGACACCCCGCCTTTGGTGATGTCCCGCCGCCCACTTGTGTGATGTGCAAGTACCGCACCGCCGTGCTGGGCTTTGAGGCTGAAGTGGGCGCGGTGCAGGAAAGCCACCATCACCATGTGGAAGGCCAGGGCGCCAGCGCGCCGGGGTCCAACGTCGAAGATTGCAAGCTCTGCGACACGTTCTGCACCGGCATGTGCCGCCTTGAAATGCAGGCGCATCATCATCACCATCACCACGATCACCACCACGATCATGATCATCACCACCATCATCATCACGCGGAATACCCCCATGCCAAACACCCGCATGGGCCCGAAAGCGCGCGTAAAACCAAAGCCTGACCGCGGCTTTCTTTTTGCCTGAAAATATCCCCGCCGGAGGCCCCGACCTGACCTTGCGCCCCTACGAGAAAAACCCATCGGCAATCTATGCCGAAAGCTTTGCCACAGTACGGCGCGAAGCCCGGCTGGAGCGGTTTGGTCCGGGGCTTGAGGCACTGGCCATAAGGCTCATCCACGCCTGCGGCATGGTTGAGGTCGCTGACCGGCTGGCGTTCTCAGAAACCGCCTATGACGCGGGCCACGCGGCTTTGCAGGCGGGTAAGCCCGTGCTCTGCGATTGTGAAATGGTCGGCGCTGGTATCATCCGCCGCTACTTGCCTGCCGACAACGAGGTCATTGTCACCCTCAACGACCCACGCGTGCCAGGCATCGCCGCCGGTATTGGCAACACCCGCTCAGCGGCTGCAGTTGAGCTCTGGGCCGAGCACCTCGATGGTGCTGTCGTGGCCATCGGCAATGCGCCCACAGCGCTTTTCCATTTGTTGGAACTCCTCGAACAGGGTGCACCAAAACCGGCGGTCATCCTTGGATTCCCAGTGGGTTTTGTGGGCGCGGCGGAGAGCAAGGCGGAACTCGCTGCCAACCCCCGCGACTGTGAGTTTGTCGCGCTGCGCGGTCGGCGCGGCGGCTCTGCCATGGCCTCGGCTGCTGTGAACGCGCTGGCTGCAGGTCTTCCGGAAGGAGACACACGATGAGCAAGTCTTTTCAGAAAAGACTTGGCGAAACTTTTCAAAAAAGTTTCTCCAAACGCCATGTCTGATCCCTGGCTGCATATTGTCGGCATCGGCGAAGACGGGCTTGAAGGCCTGCTGCCTGCCACCCGCGCCGTGGTCGAAGCCGCAGAGGTGATCGTTGGTGGGGATCGACACCATTTGTTGTCAGAGGCCGTGACAGCAGAACGCGTGGCCTGGCCGAGCCCGTTTGACGCGCTCATCGACATGCTTCGTGGGTTTCAGGGTCGTCGCGTGGTGGTTTTGGCGACGGGAGACCCCCTTTGGTTCTCGGTGGGCGCGCGTATCGGGCGCGAAATTGATCCCGCCGAAATCACCTATCATCCGCAACTCTCAGCCTTCCAACTGGCCGCTGCGCGCATGGGCTGGAGCTTGCCGGATGTGGAAACACTCACCGTGCATGGTCGTCCCGTTGAGCAGATGATCGCTTTTATCCAGCCTGACGCACGGCTCTTGATCCTGACCACCGGAGAAGAAACACCGGCACAGATCGCGCGCTTTCTGACCGAACGCGGTTTTGGAGCATCCAACATGACCGTGTTGGCGGCGATGGGCGGTTCAGATGAGGCGCGTTTTGACGGCACCGCAGAAAGCTGGTCGCATAGAGTACCGGCCTTTAACACATTGGCCGTGGATTGCATCGCCGCTCCCGACGCCGCGCTCTTGCCGCGTGTGCCGGGTTTGGAGGACACGCTTTTCCAAAGTGATGGCACCATGACCAAACAGGAGGTTCGCGCGGCCACTTTGGCCAAACTGATGCCGATGCGGGGCGCGCTTTTGTGGGATATTGGCACGGGCTGCGGGTCTGTGGCCGTGGAATGGATGCGTGGGGCGAGATATGCGCACGCAATTGGGATTGAGCCGCGTGCGGACCGCCGGGCCATGGCGGCGGCTAATGCGCTGGCATTGGGCGTGCCCAAGCTTCAGTTGGTCGACGGCACTGTTCCATCAGCACTTGAGGGGCTGGAGGCCCCCGATGCTGTCTTTATCGGCGGTGGGCTGAGCGTCGATGTGTTTGAAGCGGCCTGGGCCGCCCTGCGTCCATTGGGCCGGCTTGTGGCCAATGCCGTGACATTAGAGAGCGAAACCGTTCTGCTTGAGTTGCACAAGGCGTATGGCGGTCAGCTTGTGAAACTGGCCATACACCGCGCCGAACCTGTGGGTGGGCTCACTGGCTGGCGCCCTCTGATGCCGGTTACACAATGGAGCCTGGTGAAACGATGACGGGCCTGTGCCGGATTATGAGTATTTTGGGAACAGTGAAAACCTGGAGCGAATATGGCGGGTAAGCTTTATGGCGTCGGGCTTGGTCCGGGTGATCCGGACCTGATGACGCGCAAAGCGCATAGGTTGATCGCGAGTGCGAAGGTTGTGGCCTATCCCACGCTTGCTGGGGCTGACAGTTTCGCGCGCTCTATTGCGGCGGATGCCATACCCGCCACTGCGCGCGAGATTGTCATGGACGTGCCGATGACCACGGATCGCGCCCCGGCGCAGGCAGCGTATGATCAAGGGGCGGTTGAGATTGCAATGGCGCTGGACGATGGTCAGGATGTGGTTTGTCTCTGTGAAGGCGATCCGTTCTTCTACGGCTCCTTTATGTATCTCTTTGCCCGTTTGTCACAGCGCTACGAGGTCGAGGTTGTGCCCGGCGTGACCTCGATCACCACTTGTGCGGCACGCGCTGGGCTACCATTGGCGGCGCGCAACGAGCGACTGACGGTCTTGCCGGGGCCTTTGCCCGAGAAGGAGTTGCGCACGCGTATTGAAGGGGCGGAAAGTGTGGCCATTATGAAAGTAGGGCGGCATCTGTCCAAGATCCGGGGTGTGATCGACGCGCTGGGCTTCACGGATCAGGCCGTCTATGTCGAACGCGCCAGCCTGCCGGATGAAGTTGTGTGTCCGCTGGTCAACGCGCCAGAGAAGGCGCCTTATTTCTCGATGATCTTATTGACCAAAGGAGCCGATCCATGGCTGTGACCCCTGTTGTATTGGCCCTCAGCCGATCCGGTGAAGCGGTGGCGCATCGGGTGGCCGCCAGTCTGGGCGCGCAGGTGCATGGGCGTGAGGGCAGGGTGGCGCAGGCAGACGCGTTCTTCCCAAATGCATTGGATCATGCCCGCGATCTTTTTGCAGCCGGTGTGCCGGTTGTCGGCGTATGTGCGAGCGGCATTCTGATCCGCGCGGTTGCACCGGTGTTGAGCGACAAGACCAAAGAGCCACCCGTTGTGTCAGTTAGCGACGATGGTGCGGTCGTCGTGCCCCTCCTCGGAGGGCATCGGGGCGCGAACCGCCTGGCCTCTCTCATCGCTGAAGAACTGGGCGCCACAGCCGCGGTCACCACTGCAGGTGACGTGGCCATGGGCGTGGCGTTGGATGAGCCGCCAGAGGGATATCGCTTGGCCAATCCGGGGGATGCAAAAGCTGCGATGGCGGCTTTGCTGAATGGCGCAGGCGTCCGTGTCACAGGTAACAACATCTTTGGCGTGGAAGAGACAGGCGGCGCTGTTGAGCTTGTGGTAAGTGATGCCCCGCAAACCCCTTCTGAGCATCGGTTGGTCTATCACCCGCAATCCTATGTGGTCGGTGTGGGCTGCGCGCGCAATGCGGACCCTGAAGCGCTTTGGGATTTGGTGACGGAGACGTTGCAAACAGCTGGCATCGCGCAAGGTGCCGTTGCGGCTGTTGCCACTGTGGACATCAAAGCCGATGAGCCTGCCATGAATACCTTGGCGCAGCGCTTGGGTGTGCCAATGCGTGTCTTCACCCCGGCAGAGCTTGAGGCGCAGGCTGATAAGCTCGCCAACCCTTCAGACGTGGTCTTCGCTGAGGTCGGCTGCCACGGCGTGGCAGAAGGGGCCGCATTGGCCATGGGCGGAGAGCTCGTGGTTGAAAAACGCAAGACCACAACCTGCACATGCAGTATTTCGCGTGCGAACCATGTCCCGATGGAAATGAAAGGCCGGGCGCGCGGGCAACTGAGCGTGGTGGGCATCGGCCCCGGCCAATCCAGCTGGCGCACGCCGGAAGTCTCCAAGCTGGTGACGGAGGCAGAAGAACTGGTGGGCTACGGGCTTTACATTGATCTGCTGGGCCCACTGGCCGCGGGCAAGAAACGCTCTGACTTTCCGTTGGGCGGTGAAGAGGCGCGTTGCCGTTATGCGTTGGAGCGGGCGGCGGAAGGGCGGAACGTGGCGCTGGTTTGCTCAGGCGATGCCGGAATTTATGCGATGGGTGCGCTAGTGTTTGAGCTACTGGACCGCGGCCCGAAACATGAAGGCGTAAGCGATGCTGCGCGCCGGGTTGAGGTGGTCTGTTCGCCCGGTGTAAGTGCCCTGCAAGGGGCCGCAGCGCGGGCAGGGGCCCCTTTGGGGCATGATTTCTGCACAATATCCCTGAGTGATCTACTCACCCCACGCGACGATATCCTGCGCCGTCTCAAGGCCGCAGCCGAGGGTGATTTCGTCATCGCCTTCTACAACCCGGTCAGCAAGACGCGCCGCACTCTTCTAGCTGAGGCACGCGATATCCTGCTCCAACATCGTCCGGCGGACACGCCCGTGATGCTGGCCAGCAATTTGGGGCGTCCTGAAGAGTATGTGCGCTATCGCAAACTCAAAGATCTGCAGGTGGACGAGATCGATATGCTCACTGTCTTACTGGTGGGCTCCTCCAACTCACGGTTGGCGCAACTGGGGGAGGGGCCTCGTATGTTCACGCCACGTGGCTACGCGCGCAAGATTGATGGCGACTTATCTGACAAAAAGGGCATCGCATGAACGAGATATTGTTGGAGTTTGCTGGGCGCATGGCGGATGGCGGGGCCACGCAACTGCCAGAAAGCTACAAGGCGCTTGCGGTCAATGCGGAGTTCCACCTGAAGACGCGTATGGCCGGGTCAGAACTGGCGCAGCGGTTGGGCGATGTCAGCGACTACCGCCTCAACCTCAAAAAGGGTCGCATCAGCTTTGTCTTTGACGGCGCGCCAGAGGTTGCCGCTGATGCGCAAGTGGTTGGCACCTATTCCGATGACGGGTCTTGGATGTGGGGCTGGGGGCACCCCGATGTGCCGCAGCCGATGCAACAGGCCGCCTGGGCCGTGCAGCAATTTGGTGAACGCCAGGAGATCGAAGACCTGCTGAGCCGCGGTGGTCCCATTGATGCCACGCGTCTGGCGGAGTTTCAGGCCATATGCGCCTATATCTCGGACGCCGACGGTGTCTTTATGGGCGCACATGGCGCCGGTGGACAGGTCTGTGTCTGTTACTACCAGAACAATCAGTTGAAGGGGCTTTTGGGACAATGACCGTCTATTTCATTGGCGCAGGTCCGGGGGACCCCGAACTTCTGACCAAAAAGGCTGAGCGCATCATCGGGGAATGCCCCGTTTGCCTTTATGCCGGTTCGCTGGTTCCGGCCGAAGTGGTCGCCTGCGCCCCGCAAGGCGCGCGGGTGATGGACACGGCCCCCATGACGCTCGATGAAACCCATGCCGAGATCGTGGCCGCCCATGCCAATGGCCAAGACGTGGCGCGGGTGCATTCCGGCGATCCCTCGCTTTACGGAGCCATTGCCGAGCAAATCCGCCGCCTGCGGACTGAAGGCATAGACTATCAGATCGTTCCCGGCGTGCCCGCCTATGCAGCTGCCGCCGCTGCACTGGGTCAGGAACTGACCGTACCGGAGATCGGACAATCTATCGTGCTCACGCGCGTGTCGATGAAGTCAACGTCGATGCCCGAGGGTGAAACACTGGAAAATTTCGCTCGGACCGGAACAACATTGGCCATTCATCTGGGCGTGCGCGCATTTCGCGAAATTGAACGTGTCCTGACTCCACATTATGGCGCGGATTGCCCTGTGGTGGTGGCCTATCGCGTTGGCTGGCCCGATCAAATGTTCATTCGCGGCACTCTGAGTGACATCCGCGAAAAGGTGCGCGCCGAAAAGATCACGCGCACGGCGCTGATCCTGGTGGGCCCCGTGCTTGGCGAAATCGCAGAGTTCACCGAAAGCGCACTTTACGATCCTGCCATTCCCCATGTTTTGCGGCCGCGCGTCGCAACAGTAGACGTGGACCAGTAACATTGTTGCGCCGCGGCGGCGTTTTACTGCGCTGCGGCGGAATTTTTACGTGACTGTCATGGTTTAGGTCTACATCCTGCATCAGTTGGTTGTGTGATTCTGGGGATGCCATGACGACTTTTTTTCTGCCGAGGTGCAGGCCGGGCTGGAAGAAGCCCGCAAACGCGGCTTGCACAAAAGCCGCCGACTGCGCGTTGAAGCGGGCAATCAAAGCTATTCAGTTGTCCGCGCCTGGGACGGGGGGTTCGCGCTTCATGCCGAAACTGCCCCGCATCTGCGGGGGCTTGTGGATCTCTATGATGGCGCAAGCCACCTGTCACGCTGTCTCATTGTCGCGTCAGAGGAAGAAGGCCTGGAAATGCGCTTTGAGCTGAAAGTCGTGAACGAAGCAGGCAGCGAACAGCCCGTGGATTTCGAGCGTGCAGATAACGCGCCGGTGGCGCTGATTTCTAAGGCGTGAATTTCGGCCAGCCCAAGTCGGGTAATGTGTCTCTAAAGCACGCACGCTCTCTGGTGACGTAAAGCCATGTCAGAAGTTGTGGATAATATCCCATCATCTCTGCACCCTCCGTCGCCCGTGTGAAGTAATCAAGCATCGGAGCAAGATGAGCGCAGGCCAGCGTGAAGCGCCGCGGGTCAAGAACAAGCCCTTCCGAGGCAATGTCGTCCAATGCCTGCAGAACCGGTTTTGCTGCCTCCAGCCCTGCCTCAAGTTCCTTCGCATCCGCCACTTCGCCTTCCAAAGGCCGAAAAACACCATGCGAAAATACTTGCCGGACCAAAGGCCAATAGCCGTAACTGTCTACAATCGAAATAACCTGCATCATCCGCGCCTGCGCCAAGGGGGCAGGGGGCATTAACACAGGTTCTGGAAAGGCAGCATCAAGATAACGCGTGATTGCGGCGGTTTCGTAGAGCACGGCATCGCCATGACGGAGCGAAGGTACGCGACCAAAAGGATGCAGCGCAGGGTCCGGGGTTTCTGCAAACGGATCGACCTCACGATAGGCGTATTCAAGACCCTTTTCGTGCAACACCATGCGCACAATACGCGTGTAGACGCTGAACCGATAGCCGTGCAGCTCAAGGCGTGTCACTGCAAATCCGCAAATGCTGCCTGCAAACGCTCAACCGCCTCTTCCACCCGAGCACGCGGTGTCGCGATGTTGAACCGGAGATAGCTTTCGCCGCCGGTGCCGAAATCGCTCCCGATGCTGGGGGCAATCCGCGCGGTGCCTTTGACGCGCTCAAGCACTTCTGTCATCTCCATGCCTGTATTCGTGAAATCAACCCACGCCAGATATGTGGATTGCATCGGCATAGCTGACAGGCCGGGAATTGCATTGACAGACCGAAGAAACACTTTGTGATTTTTGTCTAGATACTTTGTCAGCGCATCGACCCATTTGGCACCTGCCGCGCTATAGGCGGCTTCGGTCAGAACCGTGCCGAGCAGATGCGGACTCATATCAAGCGCTCGAATGAGGCCAGCCAGAGGCGCGCGCAATTTATCGTCGGGAATGGTAACGGTGCCCAGCCGCGACCCAGCGGTGTTAAAGGTCTTAGACGCAGAGGTCAGCATGATCAGGCGGGGTAAAATGTCCGGCGCGGCGACTGGCAAAGGCATGTGTTCTTGCCCCGGAAAAACCAGGTCATGATGAATTTCGTCCGAGATAAGGATCAGGTTGTGCCGCAGACAGAAATCAGCGAGCGCCTTTAATTCATCGCGAGTCCAGATACGGCCAGCGGGGTTGTGAGGCGAACAGAAAAGCACGATTTTTTCGCGGCCAGAAAGTTGCGCCTCCAGAGTGTCCAGATCCATTTGATAAACGCCGTCGCGGATGACCAAGGGACTTTCCTTCAATGCGCGCCCGGACTTTTTCACCTTAGCGGTAAACTCGTGATAAACCGGGGTGAAGATGATAACCTCATCGTCAGGATCACTATAGGCTTGCAGACAAAGCCCGATCGCATTGCCCAACCCATAAGTTGACATCATGGTGCTTGGGTCTGCATCCCATCCATGCCGGCTTTTCATCCACCAGGCCACCGCCTCCTTCATCTTGGCGTCCCCTGTGAAATACCCGTAATTTGCCTTGTCCAGCAAACCGCGAACTGCGTCCTGAAGGAACTCTCCTGCGCGAAAGTCCATGTCCGCAACCCACATCGGAATCCCATCCGTGGACGACACACCATAGAGCGCTTCCATCTTGTCCCACTTGCTGCAGTCTGTGCCGCGGCGGTCGATTAACTCGTCAAAATTCATAGGGGTCTCCGGAGAGGCTTGTTTGTGGCGATTGGCGCAAGCTATGGCGTTGCAGGCGCGCGTGCAATCGCCTAAATGAACGTCCATGTTACGTCCCATTGTCATCCACCCCGATCCTCGGCTTAAAAAGCACTGCGATCCGGTCGCCGATCTCAGCGATGAGCTGCGCGACCTGGCGGATGATATGCTTGAGACAATGTATGATGCGCCCGGCATTGGGCTTGCCGCGCCGCAGGTAGGCATTCTCAACCGGCTGATCGTGCTCGACTGCGCCAAAGATGAAGAGGCCGATGTGGACCCGCGTCCTCTGGTCATGTTCAACCCTGAAATCGTGGCGTCTTCGGACGAGAAAAACGTCTATGAAGAAGGGTGCTTGTCTATTCCCGACCACTTCGCCGAAGTGACAAGGCCAAAGGTGGTGGACGTATCCTGGATTGATCGGGACGGCAAAGCGCAATCCGAAACATTCGATGGGCTTTGGGCGACCTGTGTCCAGCATGAGATTGACCATCTCAACGGCAAGCTCTTCATCGATTATCTGGGTCCGATCAAACGCCAGATGATCACGCGCAAGATGCAGAAGTTAAAGCGCGAAAAGGCGCGGGAGTAGCGCGGCGTGCCAACACGGCCCTATGTCATCTGGCCTAACAAGCGGCTTCGCACGGCGGCCGACCCTGTGGATGCGATCACCAATGAGATCCGCACCATCTGGAACGATATGATCGAGACAATGGATGCCATGCCGGGCGTTGGCTTGGCCGCTCCGCAGATCGGTGTGATGCTTCGGCTGGCCGTGGTGGACGCCTCGGACGAACGTGGTCAAGCGGTGCGTCTGGCCAATCCCGAAATCTTGCACGCCAGCACAGAGATGCGCGACCACGAGGAAGCCAGCCCCAACCTGCCCGGTGTCTACGCCAAAATCACCCGCCCCCGCGCCGTGACCGTGCGGTTCCTGAACGAGACGAACGAAATAGAAGAGCGCGACTTTGTCGGCCTCTGGGCCACCAGCGTGCAGCATCAGATCGACCATCTTGAGGGCCGGATGTATTTTGACCGGCTGAGCAAGATGAAACGCGATATGGTGCTGAAAAGGGCACGGAAGCGAGCCGGCAAATGACCACCACACCACTGCGCATCGTGTTCATGGGAACCCCGGACTTTTCCGTGCCGGTGCTTGATGCGCTGTTGGATGCTGGCCATGAGATTGCTGCCGTCTATTGCCAACCGCCGCGCCCGGCCGGTCGTGGCAAAAAAGACCGCCCCAGCCCGGTTCAGGCGCGCGCCGAGGCGTTGGGGTTGGACGTGCGCCATCCCGTCAATCTGAAGGATGAAGCCGCGCAGGCGGAATTCGCTGCTCTGAATGCCGATGTTGCCGTGGTGGTGGCCTACGGGCTGATCCTGCCTCAGGCCATTCTCGATGCCCCAACCCGCGGATGCCTCAACATTCATGCCAGCCTCTTGCCGCGCTGGCGTGGGGCGGCTCCTATTCATCGCGCGATCATGGCGGGAGATACTGAGACGGGTGTCTGTATCATGCAAATGGAGGCCGGGCTGGACACAGGGCCGGTTTTTTTGCGCAAAACCACCGCGATTGGAGCCGAAGAAACCACCGGTGAATTGCATAACAGACTGGCTGACATAGGCGCCGCGGCGATTGTCGAGGCACTCGAAAACCTGGATAAGCTAAACCCTGAACCTCAAGCAGAAAGCGGCGCGACCTATGCCGACAAGATTGACAAAGCCGAGGCGCGCACCGATTGGGCCTGGCGTGCGGCGGAGGTGGATCGGCATATTCGAGGTCTGTCGCCTTTCCCTGGGGCCTGGTGCGATATCAATGGACAGCGTCTAAAATTCCTTGCATCGCGCGTGGCCAGTGGGTGTGGCGCGCCGGGCGAAATCCTGGACGATGCATTGACCGTCGCCTGCGGGCAAGGTGCCGTCGAAATCCTGCGCCTGCAACGCGCGGGCAAAGGCCCGCAAGATCGCGACACCTTTTTGCGCGGCTTCCCCTTGCCCAAAGGCACACGGCTCTGAGCCGCCCAATCCTGCTTCTTTCTTGTCCCAAATACCCAGCGACGCTTGCCTTACTGCGTCAAAGCCGCCAGCATGGTGTCAAACCTAAAAATAGGAAGAGCAGATGTTTTTGCAGCTTTTTGGCACGGTCGTGATCGCCGGGATCGTGGGATATATAAGCGAAAAATCTGGGTTCACCCGAAACGGATACTTACCATCCATCATCATCTGTGTCGGTGGGGCGTTCCTGTTTTACTTTGTGCGGATCATGTTCGGCTTCCGCTTTGGTACGCCGGGGTTTGATGCCATCCTGTCCTCGATAGGTGCGCTTATCATCGTGCCGACACATTGGCGCAAAGGGAGATAGACCATGGGATTGATCTACCTTGTGATCGTCGGGGCCGTGGCGGGGTATTTTGCCACCCGGATGATGCGGATTGAGGCCAACCCGGCTGTGACCATCGGCATTGGCATAGCTGGCGCTTTGGTGGGTGGCTTTATCCTGCAAGGCGCGTTGGCCGTTCTGGGCCTCTTGGGCGGGATTATCGGCGCGGTCATTGGGGCCTTTGTAGTGATCTGGATCTATCAGGCACTGCAACAACGCAAATGAGCGCGCGTGTCAGCGTCGGGTCTTGAGTATTTTTCGAACAGTGAAAGCCGGGATTATTTTTTCGGCTTGAACGGCGCCATCCCTGCGCGCGCCAGTTCATCAGCGCGTTCGTTTTCTGGGTGTCCTGCATGGCCTTTGACCCATTCCCAAGTCACATCATGGCGCGCGGCGGCCTCATCGAGGCGCTGCCAAAGCTCGACATTCTTCACCGGTTTTTTGTTCGATGTTTTCCATCCATTGCGCTTCCAGCCATGAATCCAGCCAGTGACGCCGTTCTTCACATAGGCGCTGTCGGTCACGATGGTGATGGAGGATGGCTTTGACAGGGTTTCCAGGGCATGGATGGCCGCAAGCAGTTCCATGCGATTGTTTGTGGTCTCCGCCTCGCCGCCCTGAAGCTCTCGCTCTTTTACAACCGCCTCGCCATCCTTGGCTTGCATCAGCACGCCCCAGCCCCCGGGGCCGGGATTGCCCGAACAGGCCCCGTCCGTATAGGCAAACAGATCAGGCATCCGCGCGCGCCAGCATGGTGACCCAAGGAGCGACGGTGCCATCAAGGCCAGGGTCCGCGCCGGTGTGGCTGTCAAGGGACGTCAAACCGGCGTCTCGCAAAAGCCCGCGCAACTCGTCTTCGGTGACATAGGTATAGAGACGTCCGATGCTGTCGCGTTTCTCACCCGCGCCTGTTTTCATGCCGATATGGAAAAGTCCACGGGGTTTGAGCGCCTTTGACAGCGCCGAAAGGTGTTTGGGCAAATCAGCGCGAGGTGCGTGCAAAAGGCAGAAATTGGCCCAGATACCATCGTAAATATCAGTGCCAGAGATGTCATCGAAGGTGGCCAGTTCGGCTGTCACGCCGGGATGAGCCGCTGCCATTTCAACCATTTCCGGGGTCGCGTCAGTGGCCGTGACGCTGTGGCCTGCCTTGGCCATGTAAGCTGCCGCAAATCCAGGGCCACACCCTAGGTCAAGAAGGGCGCTGTTGGGCGAAAGGCTTTCCAGAAACGCCATGAGTGCCGGATCATTTTCAGGCGGCGTGAAGACCTTTGCATAGCGATCCGCCTCAGCGCTGTAGACGCGGATGGTTTCATCATCCTGGCTCATTGCGTCACTCCAATTGTCAGGCACAGGATGACCACTGCTGTGATCAAAAGGCGCAGGCGCATCCACCATGATGGCGCAACCCCGGCTTTCCAGAAATGCCAGTCCAGCAGCAAGATAGCTGCAAATCCGAGAATCAAAAGCTGCCCGGCCTGAAATGCGCCGCCTCCATGGGTGAAAAACACCCACAAGGCCGGCAGAACTGAGAGGGCATACCCTTTGGGTGCGTCAGCCTCGGAAAGTTTTGTGGCAAACCCCCACAGCACCCCGGACATAAAGCTCAGGATCACTGCGCCGTAAAAGAGGCCCACATAAGGCCCTGCAAAGCGCGCGCCAAGCGTGGCGACTGTCCAATCGGACAGGCTCGGGAGTAAAACCGTGGCAGCACTCCACAGAAACGGCAAAGTGCCAGCAAGGCCCAGATAGAGCGGCGCTTTGGGGATCTGCGTCAAGGGGCGATAAGTCCTCTGAAACCATACGGGTTGGCCTTGGGTGTAGAAGGCCGCTCGCAGACGTTCAAGGCCCGGATCGGTCTTTCAAGGCGGCAATCATGCGGGCAGAGCGGCGCAAGGCAGTGAAACCTGTGCCCAAGGCCGTGATCCAGAGGACTACAAGCAAGGTGTAACGCGTGCCATTCAGCCAAAGCTCCAGCGCGGCCAGTACGGCTCCAACGGTGATGGCGGCCATCCGTTGGGGTTTGGCAAAAGGCCCCGAGAAGTCAGAGCCAAGTCCTTCGGCTCGGCCTAGCTCGCGGATGTAGGCTGTCGCAATGGCCATAGCTGACGCTGTCAATCCAAGAGCGAGGTTGCCGATGGCCACCCCTGCGCCTGTCAGGATCAACAGGTCGGCGGCCCGGTCCGGGGCCTCGTTCCAGAAAGGGCCGTCAAGTTCTGACTTGCCTCCCTCAACTGCGACCATACCATCAAAAAGGTTGCAAAGCAGGCGGAACTGACAAGCCAGCGCGGCCAGCAGAAAGAGCGCGCCTGTCAAAACGGTGCCGGTGTACGCGGAGGCCCAGAATGCGAGAAAGGCAATCGCCGCAAAGAGGATCGAGCCCTGACTGATCCGATTGGGTGTGAGCGACGTGCCACTAAGCCAGCGGGCGATGCGCTGGGCCCAGCCTGTGTCACGGCTGGCCAGTGGTCGGCGGCTCTCGGTCATGGCGTTTGCCTCAGACGGATGGTGTAGAGGGCCGCGTATATCGTGGCAACAGTGGAGGGCAAGGCAAGGGTGGTCCAAACCTCGGGCGTGCCGACGAGGGTATGAATGGTGTAGAGCAAAGAAACGGAGACCGCGCAGGCGACCAGCGGAGGCAGGATCAATCCTGCAAGGCCGGGCAACCGCGTTGAAAGAGCTTCGACCACCTGTTTCAAACCCAGTGTGATGATTGCGGTCAATGTACCTTGTGTCAGCCCCGCCTTGACCTGCGTGGCGAATGGATAACTCGCATGCGCCAGCGCAGCCCATCCGCCCATAAGGGCAAAGCCCCCGGCCATATGCGCGAAGTTGGACCGCAGAAGGCTCATGTCATCGACCAGAAGTAGCGCGTGAGGTGAAAGAAGATGGGGGCCGAGAACACCACCGAGTCGAGCCGGTCGATAAAGCCACCATGCCCTGCAATCATATGCCCCCAATCCTTGACCCCCCGATCACGTTTGATGGCCGACATGACCAACCCACCAAAAAAGCCCGCGAGCGTTATGATCAGCGACATAAGCGCGGCCTGCAGTGGTGTGAAGGGGGTGATCCACCACAGCGCTGTGCCAATCAGGGTGGCGGAGGCAACGCCGCCAATGAGGCCTTCCCAGGTTTTTGAGGGTGAGAGTTTGGGGGCCACAGGATGACGCCCCAAAAGCTTGCCCCAAGTATATTGCAGCACGTCCGAGAGCTGCACCACCACAATAAGAAAGACAATGAGCAGCACGTTGCGGCCTTCGAACCCGGGGATGTCAAGAAAGAGCAGCGCCGGAACGTGGCTGGCGCAGAACACACAGATCATCAGAGACCACTGCATTTGCGAAATGCGCATCAGGAAATCTTCGGTGTCGCTTTGCAGCACCGCGATGATGGGCAGGATCAGGAAGGCATAGACCGGGATCAAAGCCGACCACATGCCGTACCACTCCCACCAGATCAGGGCATATTGCGCAGGCAGGATCACAAAGAAAGCCGCAGCAATGGCCCAGTGATCCGCGCGCCGCCGGTCCGTGAGCGTTACAAATTCCCTCAGTGCAGCAAAGGAGACGAAAGCGAAAAGCAGGATCACCCCGCCACGCCCGGCGAGGAAAGCCACAGCCAGAAAGGCGGTCATGCCCCACCAGGCCAGGATACGCGCATTGAGGTTTTCAATGGTCGCGTTGTTACCATCGGGGGCGATGCGTTGCTTAAGCACGTAGCCAACACCGCTAGCCACGATCAAAAGCCCAATGATGCCAGCCAGCAGAGTGAGGAAATCTGCGTGCATCCCGTTCATGCCGCAACCTCCGCATCGTCTGGCTGTTTGTCTTTGGGGGCAAGGTTCAGCAAGGCAACCTCAGCGCGTTTGAGGAAATCTTCACGGGACTCCCCAGCCTCCGCTCTGATCGGTGCACCAAAGGTCACAGTGCAGAGAAGCGGAATAGGCACCAGCTTACCCTTGGGCATCACGTCATTCAGATTGTCGATCCAGACCGGCACCAGATCCACCTCTGGCCTGGCTTTGGAGATGTTGAAAATACCGCTTTTGAACGGCAAGAGAGGCGCATCGGTCATGTTCCGCGTGCCTTCGGGGAAGATGATCAGCGACGCACCCGTGTCAATCCCGTCAAGGATCAACTGCATCGGATCGTCGGTACGGGTTTCCGAATTGCGGTCGATCAGAACAGCGTTGAACACATCCCGGCCAATAAACGTGCGCAAGGGAGACGTGAGCCAGTAATCCGCCCCCGCCACAGGCCGCGTCTGCGCCCGCAGATTTGGCGGCAGGACCGTCCAGATCAGGATGAAATCCCCATTGGAGGTATGATTGGCGAAATATACACGCTGCATCGGGACAGGCTCCACCCCGTCCCAAATGGCACGCACAGCGGTGATAAACCGCGCGAAGGTCGTAATGGCATTGCCCGTCAGCCAGGCGAAAAACAGTTTAAACAAAAGCTGTCCCATAGTCTTGTCGTTGAGGGCAGCCTACACGAGGGCGCACATTTGGGAAGGCGGGTTTTCCTGACCTTGCGATGGGAATGAGCCTGAGCTGTGCGTTACTGAATTAGTGGCTTTTTTGGGGATAGTGCGGACCTTGAGCACCGAAATGGCCGAATGTTGAAGGGCTTGGGTTCAAGTTGATGTGCAGTGCGGGGCACGGTTTTTGTGAACCCATGCCGTTGGTTGCCCCTCAAGGATTCGAACCTCGGTTTCCTGACTCAAAATCAGGCGTCCTGCCGCTAGACGAAGGGGCAATGGCAGCCTAGGCAGGGCTCGAACCTGCGACACACGGGGTAACAACCCGCTGCTCTGCCAACTGAGCTACTAGGCTATGTGGTGCCTCGGGATGGGTTCGAACCACCGTCGCGCGGACCTTCAACCCGCCGCTCTACCACTGAGCTACCAAGGCGTCCGTGTGGCAGGATTCGAACCTGCGACCCCCGCAGTCCAAGTGCGGTACTCTGCCATACTGAGCTACACACAGAATGTGCATGGACTCTGACGGTGAATTTGGAGTGTGAAACGATCAGCCAGCGCCCATGGTTCGGACGCTTTCACGTCCGTTAGATAAATGGATTGAGCTGTTGATTCATCAGTTTCATGATCGGGGTACTATAAGCAGCCAATTTGAAAACCAAGAGGATTTCGTTAGCGGAAACTTTTTGCTGAAAGTTGGTTAAGCGGATGGTGTGGACTTTCAGTTTTCTTACGCGAACGGCTGCTTGCGTACATAAAAAATTGGTGATGGCTGGTGCGGTTGCGCCCAGTCAATTCTGCATGGCTCCAGCGAAATTTTCGAAAATTGGCCCAGTGTCTCAAAAAACACTCTGTCTGCGATCAAGGTCTGTCAGCAGCAGTCGATTTCCATTAGACAGCGCAGCAGCCATTTCTTTCGCAGAACTTTTCTTGTGACGTAACAGATCAAATTCTTCTTGTGTCAATCCAACAAGCTGCAAGAAATCGATCGGACCGTGCGGTGTCTCGATGCTCCCCAATTCGGGATCTTTGACCATAAGCAAAGCCACCATTGCGGTGTCCGCGTCGGCATGGATCGGACCATTTGCAGGAATAAAATGTCCATCTTCGAACCATTGTCGGCTTTGAAACACATAGCGTCCAAGGTTCTGCATCAAATTGATAGGCCAGATAGGAACATCGCCGTCAGAAAGCGGCATATCTTCTTCTTGCAACTTGAGCCGAAAGGTGAATTCAAATCCCCAACCACTGACTTGTCCGCCGACGGCTTCTTCGTTGTAGTGAAGTTCTGACATACCGTAGGAAACGTAATGCAGATGTGGAGACGACCCGGTGCGCTTGTAAACACTGACTCCATCTAGAGGATCAGGGCCGCCAAGTGCATAGGATATGATCGTTCCAAAGTGAAAGTCTGGCTCCACTTCGGGATAGAAACGCTGCAAGCCTTCATCTATTGCCGTCCAACCAGGACTATCGTCGACGTCGAAAGTTTCCTTGTAAGTTTCTAAATCCAACGTGCTTCCCCACCAGAACTATTAAATGAATTTTACTTTGCCTCCGAGGTTCAGACAATTCCCCGACAACCTGCCTTCTTATAACCCACAGCATCGTCCACTATGGGCTCAAACCAGTCACCAAAACCCCTACGCCGGTACTCTCAGCACCCTTGGCACCTTGAACTCAACGTTCTCCTGCGCGGTCTCGACAACCTCAACGGTCACCTCAAACCGATCCCGAAACGCGTCGATCACCTCGTTGATCAGCACTTCGGGCGCGGAGGCTCCAGCGGTGATCCCCATGGTCGTGATGCCCTCGAGCGCGCGCCAATCGATGTCGGTCGCGCGCTGCACCAGCTGGGCATATCTGCATCCCGCGCGTGCGCCCACTTCCACCAGACGTTTTGAATTCGACGAGTTGGGCGCGCCGACCACCAGCATCGCTTCGGCCTTTTGCGCCATAGCCTTCACCGCCTCCTGCCGGTTGGTGGTGGCATAACAAATGTCTTCCTTGTGCGGCCCAACAATGGCAGGGAACCGCGCCTGAAGCGCCGCCACGATATCGGCGGTATCATCCACCGACAGGGTGGTCTGCGTGACAAAGGCGAGCTTGTCAGGATCGCGCACCTCTACCTCGGCCACATCTTCAGCAGTTTCCACCAAGAGCACCTCGCCATCCGGCAGCTGACCCATGGTACCTACGGTTTCTGGATGGCCCTCATGTCCGATCATTATAATCTGTAGCCCGTTGGAGGCATGTCGCTCCGCCTCGATATGCACCTTGCTCACCAGCGGGCAGGTGGCATCGACATACAGCATTTCGCGCTTGGCGGCCTCGGCGGGCACGGATTTGGGCACACCATGGGCCGAAAAGATCACTGGGCGGTCATCGGGGCATTCCTCAAGCTCCTCGACAAACACGGCACCTTTGGCGCGCAGGTCATCCACCACGTATTTATTGTGCACAATCTCATGGCGCACATAGACCGGCGCCCCCCATTTTTCCAAAGCCATATCCACGATCTTGATGGCGCGGTCCACGCCTGCGCAAAAACCGCGCGGCGCTGCAAGATAAAGGGTTAGAGGCGGTTTCGTCATGGTCTCTCCTACATGCTCCAAGAGGTAAGCGGTCGGGCGCGCGAGGTCCAGAGGGAAAGGAATTTCTGGACAGGGCTTGACATATAATCAATATAGTAATAACTATAATGCAAATAACTAAGAATGACCCAAAGATGACCTCGATTTTCGACTATCCCAGCCCGGCCATAGCGGTGGACCTGGCGATCCTGTGCGTCCATGACGGCGCGCTGCGCTGTGTGATCATGCGCCGCGAGGACGGGGGCGTGATGGGGGGTGACTGGGCCTTGCCCGGTGGTTTCGTGCATCGCGACGGATCTTTGGAAGAGACCGTGACACGGGTCTTGCGCGACAAGACCAGTCTTCGGGACGTGCATTTCGAACAACTCGCCACGTATGGCACGCCGGGCCGCGATCCGCGCGGCCATGTGATCAGCGTGGTTTACCTCGCCATCCTGCCGGCTGAGATGCTGATCAAAGGCGTTGAAGCCAATTCCGGCCTGCGGCTTGTGCGTGTGTTAGTGGATTGGCCCGGCGAAACTGGCGGCACGGCGCATGTATCAGACGACACCGGAGCGCCTATGCACATGGCCTTCGACCACGCGGATATCCTGGGCGACATGGTCAAGCGCCTGCGCGGCAAGCTGGACTATACGCCCATCGGGTTCGAATTCCTGCCCTCCCGCTTCACTTTGCGGGATGTGCAGGCGGTCCATGAAGCCATTCTGGACCAAAGCCTGACCAAACCGGCCTTTCGCCGGAAGCTTTTGGACAGGCACACCCTGCGCGCCACGGGCGTGCGGGAAAGTGGCGGGGCCTATCGTCCGGCCGAATTGTACGAGTTGTCACAAGATCAGGAGGAATGATCATGGCACAAATCACAAGATACCCATTTGCAAGCCACCTGCGGGCTGAGGCCTCGAGCCACATCCGGCATTACCGCGAAGGCAAGATCCGTCGCGAGGGCCGCGGGCTGTCTTTTTGGTTTGACCCGACCCGTGGGTCGATCATTGAGGTCCCGCTTGCGGACCGCGAGCTGACCTTTTTGGTCAAATCGCAATCCTCCGACTATCAGGATCTCGCTGTGCAAGGCACCGTTCTGTGGCGCGTGGCGCGTGGCGGATGCGGCGCGGCTCTCGGACCGGCTGGATTTCACCCTCGATCTGAAGACCGGAAAGCCGAAGAGCAAGCCAGAGGACCACATCCGCTCTGTGCTGAGCGCATTGTCCCGGCAATATGTCGATGACTACATCAAGGCGCTGGGCGTGCGTGCGGTGCTGGAGGCGGGGCTGGCCCCTTTGCAAACAGCGCTGAACGCGGGCTTTGCCAAGGATCCCACCCCCGAGGCCATGGGCCTTGAGGTCATCGCGGTGCGCGTGGCCAACCTTAGCCCAAGCTCGGAACTGGCCCGTGCCTTGCAGGCCCCGACCTTTGAGGCATTGCAGCAGCAATCGGACGAAGCGACCTTTGCCCGTCGTGCTTTGGCGGTGGAAAAGGAACGCGCCATTGCCGAAAACGAGCTGAACAATCAGGTCGAACTGGCCGCGCGTCAGGCCGAGCTGATTGCCCGCGAGGACGCCAATGGCCGGGCCGAGGCCGAAGCCAAGGCGGCGGCCAGCAAGATTGCGGCAGAGGGGGCCGCCGAGGCCAAGGTCATTGGAGCCGAGGCCGAAGCGACCCGCGTGCGCGCAGTGGAGCAGGCGCAGGCCGATATGGAAAAGGCCCGTATGGCCGCGCTGTCGCAACTGGCACCTGAGGCGCTCTATGCCTTGGCGGCGCGCGAATTCGCCACCAAGCTGGAGAAAATCGACAGCGTGACCATCAGCCCCGATATGGTGGCCGGTCTGGTCAAACAGCTGCAGGGTGTCATGCCTGCGGCGGCCCGAGAATAGGAGGATGAGTGATGTCCAGTCTCCGCCCCCGTATTGTGCTTGTGACGCGCGAAACAGAGCTTTCGGCGCTGCTGGCCCGGCACGGGACGCGGGGGCAGGTGGAGTTCTACCTGTCCTCGCGCGGTCAGGTGTTCGAAGAGGTCGAAACCCGTGACCGCATCCAACGTGACGCCGTGACCGCGGCCAAGGCGATGGTGCCGCCCGAGTGGTCCTTTGCCGAGGTGGAACGCGGCGATCTCAACCGGTTTTTGTTCTTTCCCAATGACGTTGTCGTCGCCCTTGGGCAGGACGGTCTGGTGGCCAATCTGGCCAAGTATCTCGAGGGTCAGCCGGTCATCGGCGTCACCCCCTCCAGCGATATGGGCGAGGGGGTTTTGACACCTCATGGGCTCAAGGCGCTGCCTGATTTGATGCAGCGCGCCGGAACCGACGATGTCGAGGCTCAGGCCCGCGCCATGGTCGAGGCGCAGCTTGCCGGGGGCGACAGGCTCTTGGCGCTCAATGAGCTTTTCATCGGTCACCGGTCACATCAAAGCGCACGCTATGAGCTGCAGTTTGGGGATGCGCGTGAGTTTCAATCCTCAAGCGGGATGATCGTGTCCACTGGCACGGGCCTGACGGGCTGGGCAAAGTCGATCATGACCGCCACCCGGGCCAACTACAGCTTTGGTGCTGAGGACGCCAAGGCGGTGTTCTTTGCGCGCGAGCCATGGCCGAGCCGTCAATCCGGTGCCGAATTGCGCACAGGGCTGATCGAAGAAAACGCGCCGCTCGATGTGCTGTCGCGCATCAATGAAGGCGGGGTGATTTTTGCCGATGGGATCGAGCAGGACTTTCTGAGCTTTGACTGGGGCGCGCAGGTGAATGTGCGCGTGGCCGAGGCGCGGCTCAAGCTGGTGGTGGGATAGGACGTTGCCCAGCGCGGTAGGGCGGGATTTCATCCCGCCTGACGTGACCTCAAAGGCCGGGGTGAACCCCGGCAGACCGCACCCGCACTTGGGTGGAAAGGTTTGAAAAGTCAAATTTTAACAATCTGTTAACTTGTTTCGCGCGCGAAACATTTACCTGCGCCTCGCTACCCACCACGTGCCGTCAGTTCAAAAGAGATCACCACGCTGGCTCCCACATTTCCCTCATCCGAACCGCCAACCCCAAAATCGCGCCGGTCTACGGTCAACTGTCCTTGGGCGTCGGCGAGTCCGTCGGTGATGGCAAGCTCAAAGGGTATCGCCACGGGCACCTCTGCGCCCTTTATGGTCAGTTTGCCTTGCGCCACGAGACCGGTTTCGCCCTCAATGATCTGCGCTTCAAAAAGCGCTGTCGGGTGATTTGCCGCGTCAAGAAAATCCGCTCCCGTGGCGTTGGATGTCACCGACCCGAGCGTGAGTGAGGCAACGTCGACACTGACCTGCACCGAGCCAAATACACCGTTGCTATCAGGTGTCTCAGAATAGGTGATGTCCGCCGTCCATGTCGCAAAGCTGCCTTTGACTTCAGACCCCAGTTGCGTGACCGCGATACTGAGCGTGCCGGTCTCAACGATCCATTGATTGTCGCCGGGGGCAACAACGGGTTCGGCGGTCTCGGCGGTTTGTGTCTTCTCCACAGCGGGTGCAGCTGTTTCAACATGAGCCTCATGCGGCTTGAGCCAGCCGAGGGCAGATGCGGTGCCGAGAGCAACACCCCATACAATCAGCGCAGCCATGAATGGCAGAGCATGACCAGGCTGTTGTTCTGTCGGCTCAGCAGACATCCGCCCTGGCAACATGCGCCGCAGCGTGGCATCCCCGTCGATCACATGGTGTTTGAGCGCGCCGGCGATGTGAAGCGCCACAGACCCAACCAGCACCCATTGCAGGATATAGTGCAAACCGGCCATCTGATGCGCCAGCGCTTCGTCCTTGGGTACAAAGGGCAGGGATTGACCAAAAGGCCACCAGATGGGCGCAAATCCCGTGGTTGCCGCATGATGGATCCACCCGGTCAGCGGCACAAGAACCAGTGAGCCATAGAGCAGCCAATGCACGGTCTCTGCGGCCATCGCCTCTGGCGTGTTGTCGCCGTTGAGCAAACCCGGCTTTGTCTGGGTTACAGCCCACATGATACGCAACAGCGCCACGAAAAAGATCGTCACACCGATCGTCTTGTGCAGAGAAAACAGAAACGCTGCGCGCGAGATATCCGCATCGGTGGTGGCCACTTGGGGATCGTTGATCGCATAGGCCAGATTATTGGCGATGATGCCCAGAGGTATGACGCTGAGGATCAACAGCGCCGTGAGCCAGTGAAAGCTCTTGGTCACAGTGCCGTAGGTGGTGTTCGAATTGGAAAGAGACATGGGAAGCGTCCTGCGAATCTCAAAGCTGTACATGTACCTATACGCCTCAGCGACCAGAACAATTCCCACTCACGCACATGTTTCGTGCAAGGACGCGCGAAACAGTGCGCGCGTGTGAGACATTGCGCGCCGGGCTGTGGCACGGTATCGGAAAAAGAACAGTCGGAAGAAAGGGCTAACCATGAGCAAAGCATTTGTTTTTCCCGGACAAGGCGCGCAGAGCATCGGCATGGGCCAGGCGCTGGCTGAGGCATATCCAGCAGCAAAGGCGATTTTTGAAGAGGTAGATGAGGCGCTCGGCGAAAGCCTGAGTGGGCTGATCTGGGACGGGGATCAGGAGACACTGACGCTGACGCAAAATGCACAACCTGCTTTGATGGCCACCTCCATGGCCGCGATGCGGGCGCTGGAAGCTGAGGGCGTGGGCGTTGATCAGGCGGCCATGGTCGCGGGGCATTCGCTGGGAGAATACTCCGCACTCGCAGCCGCCGGTGCGCTCCAGATCGGCGATTGCGCGCGTCTCTTGCGCACGCGGGGTCTGGCGATGCAGGCCGCGGTGCCGGTCGGCCAGGGTGCCATGGCGGCGATCCTCGGGCTGGATTTGGCCGCTGTGCGTGATGTCGCGGAGGCGGCGGCCCAGGGTGAGGTCTGTCAGGCAGCCAATGATAACGACCCCGCTCAGGTTGTGGTGTCAGGTAACGCAGCGGCGGTGGAACGCGCTGTGGACATCGCGAAGGAGAAGGGCGCCAAGCGCGCCGTGCTCTTGCCGGTGAGCGCACCCTTTCATTGTGCCCTGATGCAACCGGCCGCAGATGCGATGGCCGAAGCTTTGGCAGAGGTGCAGATCGCCAAGCCCAAAGTGCCGGTGGTCGCCAATGTGCGCGCCGCTCAGGTGGAGGATCCCGAAGAGATACGCAGCTTGCTTGTCGAGCAGGTCACCGGTTCGGTGCGCTGGCGGGAATCGGTGGAGCATATGGGCGGCGCAGGCGTGACCGAGATCTGGGAGATCGGCGCTGGCAAAGCATTGAGCGGGATGGTGCGGCGCATCAATCGCGAGATCGCGGTGCGCGCTGTTGGCACGCCAGAGGACGTGGCGGCAGCAGTGGCCGACGCCTGAGCCCAAGACCAAGAAAATTCGAATTTTCTTGGCAAATTTCTTTGTGAAGAAATTTGCCATGTGATCAAGGAAGGAAAAAACATGTTTGATCTGACGGGAAAAACCGCGCTGGTGACCGGGGCATCCGGGGGCATCGGAGGGGCGATTGCCTCTGCTTTGCATGGTGCGGGTGCCACTGTCGCTTTGTCAGGCACACGGGTCGAACCACTTGAGGCCTTGGCCAAAGAGCTAGGGGACCGCGCGCATGTTTTGCCGTGTAATCTCAGTGATCCCGAGGCGGTAGATGCCTTGCCCAAGGCCGCGCTGGAGGCGATGGGGTCGCTGGATATCCTTGTCAATAACGCTGGCATCACCCGCGACCAGATTTTCATGCGTATGTCGGACGAAGAATGGCAGAGCGTCATAGATGTCAATCTGACCGCCACCATGCGTCTCTGTCGCGGGGTCATGCGACCGATGATGAAGGCGCGATGGGGGCGGATCATCAACATCAGTTCCATCGTTGGCGCCACAGGCAACCCTGGGCAGGTCAATTATGCCGCGTCCAAGGCCGGGATGGTTGGTTTGACCAAATCCATTGCTTATGAGGTGGCCAGCCGCGGGATCACCGCCAATGCGGTGGCGCCGGGCTTTATTGCCACGGCCATGACGGATAAGCTGACGGACGAGCAGAAAGACAAGATCAACGGTCAGATTCCAGCGGCACGTATGGGCACGCCAGAGGAAATTGCCGCGGCTGTTCTGTACCTTGCAAGCCAGGAAGCAGGCTATGTGACGGGGACCACCTTGCACGTCAATGGCGGCATGGCGATGCTTTGATTTGCGTCTTTGTGCTGCTTCCAAAGCACGCGAGGGAAACCATTTGCCAATCCAGCGCCATGTGCTATAGGCGGCGCAGATGACGCGGGGGCAGCATCTGACTGTCCTCGATATGCCTGGGAAACTGGGCACATTGCAGACGCCCGCCGGGCACCCTATATGGCGCTTCACTGGGCTGAGCGCAGGACTTGTGGGCCACGCGCCCGACAGAATATGAGGATGACAAAATGAGCGATATCGCAGACCGCGTAAAAAAGATCGTTGTGGAACACCTTGGTGTGGAAGAAGACAAGGTAGCTGAAAACGCTTCCTTTATTGACGATCTGGGCGCGGACAGCCTCGACACGGTCGAATTGGTTATGGCCTTCGAAGAAGAATTCGGCATCGAAATTCCTGATGACGCAGCCGAAACCATTCAGACCTTTGGTGACGCGGTGAAGTTCATTTCTGAAGCGTCCTAAACCGCTTTCGATTGATGAAAAAAAGCCCCTGCCGTGTGGCGGGGGCTTTTTCTATGCTCTGACCGGTTGGGTCACGATGTGGTGCGGTGTCGTGGTTCTGTTTGGGCTCACGCGCCCGGATCGGGCTTATTTTGCGGGAACGGCCATTTGCTCACGGACGGGTGCGTCTTCGCGCGGGGGGCGGCCAATCACGTCGCGCAGATCTTCCAATTCGATAAAGTTGTCGGCCTGACGGCGCAGCTCGTCGGAAATCATTGGCGGCTGACTGCGAATGGTCGAGACCACTGAGACGCGCACGCCCTGACGCTGAAGGCTTTCCACCAGAGGGCGGAAGTCACCGTCACCGGAGAAGAGCACAATATGCTCAACCCGTGGCGCCAATTCCATGGCATCAACGGCAAGTTCAATATCCATATTGCCTTTGACTTTGCGGCGTCCCTGGCTGTCGGTGTATTCCTTGGCCGGTTTGGTAACCATGGTGAAGCCGTTGTAGTTCAGCCAGTCGACCAGAGGCCGGATTGGCGAATACTCATCATTCTCAAGAAGTGCCGTGTAATAAAACGCGCGCAAAAGCTTGCCACGACGCATAAACTCCGTCCTGAGAAGCTTGTAATCGATGTCAAATCCGAGCGACTTGGCAGCGGCATACAGATTCGATCCATCGATGAACAGCGCGAGCCGTTCGTCCTTGTAAAACATTAAAAGTCCTTCCAAATTATTATTTTTACCCGTCCGCGTTGTTCCGAGTGTGAGTGGTTAGGAAACGGACGAGTTCAAAATGCGAACCTAAAAGTTTAGTTTCGGTCGCGCAAGAGTCTTGTAACCATCCAAAGGGATAGGTCTGTGTCATGTCAAATCAAACCTGTCTGATTGCTTTGGGCGGCAATATTCCGACCGCTGAAGGCGGACCGGCACACACATTGAAAGAGGGCCTGAAGTCACTCGCGCGACGCGACATTGAGGTCAAAGACGTGAGCCGGTTTTATGCAACTCCGTGCTTTCCCAAAGGGGCTGGACCGGACTATGTCAACGCTGCCGCTGTACTCGTGTCCGATCACACGCCTGAAATACTGATGCAGGTGTTGCATGAGGTTGAGGCCGAATTTGGCCGTGCGCGTGAGCAGAGATGGGGGCAAAGAACGCTGGATCTCGATCTCTTGGCGGTCGAGTCCGAGATTTGGCCGGATGAAGACACCCATAGGGCGTGGCGCGACCTGTCCTTACAGGATCAGATGCAAAACGCACCAGACACGTTCATCCTGCCGCATCCCAGACTTCAAGACCGGGCATTTGTTCTTGTGCCATTGGCGGACATCGCGCCGGACTGGCGGCATCCGATTTTGAACCGTAGCGTGCGCGAAATGTTGGCCTGTTTGTCCGAGCAGGACATAGCGGAGGTCGTGCCGTTGTAAGGCGGTCGCAAAAATGCCTTTGCTTCGTGGCGTGAGTTATGCCATGACCGCGCCATGATCAAACGAGCCATATACGCTGCAAGCCGACGCCGACGTTTTCCCGTCTGACGTTTCGTCATTTGTTTGATCCCGGCAGATCGCTGCCTTTTCCCATCCCAGATTGACTTGTCGCCGCCCATGCGGCACTCAAGAAACCTTCGAAAATAAGGAATGACGCTATGATCCCGTCTGTCTTGCCAACCTATAACCGTGCGCCCTTGCAGTTTGTCAAAGGCGAAGGCAGCTGGCTGATCGAGGCAGATGGGCGCCGATTTTTGGATTTGGGCGCCGGGATTGCGGTGAATGCGCTCGGGCATGCGCATCCAGCGCTTGTCGCCGCTTTGACCGAGCAGGCAGGTGCGCTGTGGCACACGTCAAACCTTTATCATATCCCGCAACAGCAGGCTTTGGCCGACAAGCTGGTTGCGGCGACCTTTGCCGATACGGTGTTTTTCACCAATTCCGGGACTGAGTCTTGTGAATTGGCAGTCAAGATGGCGCGCAAATACTTTTTTGAAAAAGACCAGCCCGAGCGCGTTGATATCCTAACCTTTGACGGATCTTTCCACGGCCGGTCCTCCGCGGGTATCGCTGCGGCAGGGTCTGAGAAGATGACGCACGGCTTTGGGCCGCTGCTGCCGGGGTTCAAGCATCTGCCTTTCGGGGATCACGACGCGCTGACTGCGGCGATTGACAACAAGACAGCGGCGATTTTGGTGGAACCCATTCAGGGCGAAGGCGGTATTCGGCCATTGCCGGATGTCTGTTTGAAGGGCTTGCGTGATCTGTGTGATGAGCATGGACTGCTCTTGATCCTGGATGAGGTGCAATGCGGTGTCGGACGCACCGGCAAGCTTTTTGCGCACGAATGGGCGGGGATTGAGCCCGACATCATGATGGTCGCCAAGGGCATTGGTGGGGGCTTCCCACTTGGGGCGGTTCTGGCCAAGGCAGAGGCCGCGTTAGGTATGACGGCGGGCACACATGGGTCGACCTATGGGGGCAACCCGCTGGGCTGTGCCGTTGGCAATGCCGTGATGGATCATGTCACGGCACCTGGCTTTCTGGATGATGTGAACCGCAAGGCAGGGCTTTTGCGCCAGAAGCTGGAAGCGCTGGTGGCTGGTTACCCGTCTGTCTTTGAAGAGGTGCGCGGATCGGGCTTGATGCTGGGTCTGAAATGCGTGCCGCCGGTGGGAGACGTGGTGTCGGCGGCGTATGATGCGGAAATGGCGATTGTGCCGGCGGCGGAAAATACCGCGCGGCTGTTGCCGCCGCTGACAATCACCGACGACGAAATCTCCGAGGCGGTGAAGCGGCTGGAGGCGGTCGCGCATCAGGTGGCCACCACAAGCGACGAGCAACCGGCATGAACCATTTTCTTGATATTCACAAAACCGACGCGACCGAATTGCACCATATCATCAATTCGGCTCAGGAGATGAAGGACGCACGCGCTGGCCGCACGCGTGGCGCGTTGGATGATGACTTGCCTTTGAAAGACCGGGTTGTGGCGCTCATCTTTGAAAAGCCGTCGACCCGGACGCGCATCAGCTTTGATGTAGGCGTGCGCCAGATGGGCGGAACGACCATGGTTCTGTCCGGGACGAACATGCAGTTGGGCCATGGCGAGACGATTGCCGACACAGCCCGCGTGATGAGCCGCTATGTCGACCTCATTATGATCCGCACCTTTGATGAAAGCGTGCTGATGGAGATGGCCGAATATGCCGATGTGCCGGTGATCAATGGTCTCACCGACCGCACACATCCCTGCCAGATCATGGCGGATGTCATGACGTTTGAAGAGCATCGCGGCCCGATCAAGGGTAAGAAAGTCGTGTGGTCGGGGGATGGCAACAACGTGTGCTCGTCCTTCCTTCATGCCGCAGCACAGTTTCAGTTTGACCTGACTTTTACCGGCCCGTCGCAGCTTGACCCCGAGGACGAATTTGTCGGGCTGGCGCGCAAGGCTGGCTCAAAAGTGGTCATTGAACGCGATCCGTTCAAAGCCGTTGAAGGCGCAGATCTGGTGGTCACGGACACCTGGGTCAGTATGCATGACAGCCAGTCGAGCAAGGAACGCCGCCACAACATGCTGCGCCCCTATCAGATCAATGAGGAACTGATGTCCCACGCCAAGCCGGACGCGCTTTTCATGCATTGCCTGCCCGCGCATCGTGAGGAAGAGGCCACATCGGCGGTGATGGACGGTCCTAACTCGGTGATCTTCGACGAGGCCGAGAACCGGTTGCATGCGCAAAAGGCGATCATGCGCTGGTGTTTGGGGGTTTGACGCAGATTGATGGAGCGCGCTGCGCGCGCACTTTATATCTCGGCTCTGGCCTTTGGCCGCCGCCTCGGATGGCCTCCGGCGGCGGTATTTTTACCAAGAAAGAAGCAGGTGAATTACTCCACGATCATATAGAACTTGCGCAAGCGCTCGGTGATTTCCCAGACCACAGGCGCGCCCTTGGCGATGTAGAACGTATCGCCGGGGCCGAATTCCTCGACCGCACCATCGGGATGGGTGAGGCGCAGGCGACCTGATATGAGCGTCATCATTTCATGCACCGGGTAGGCATCTATCTCTTCCCGGGTGGGGGCACATTCCCATGTGCCGGTCAGCACACTTTCGTCATTGGTGGCGAAATGGGTGTGGTTGAGTTCGGTCTTGTCGTCAGTGGTGAAGGCTTCTGCGGGGGCAAGGGCAGAGGTTTCCATCGTCGGATTGGCATCGAGGCGAAAAGGCAGGTGCGACATGGTGAGGCTCCTTGGCATCATTGGGATGTCAGTCTACCCTAGCCGGAAAAGACGCGCCGTAAAGGGGAGGCCCATGGCAGACGACAAGGCACAGATCGGGGTGTACGGTCTGGGGACGATGGGCAGTGCGCTGGCGCTCAACATGGCCGAGAAAGGCTTTCGTGTTGCAGTGACCAACCGCGAGGTTGAGTGGATCGCAGAATTCATGAAAGAGGCCGGGGACCTGGCGAACGCCCTTGTGGCACATGATACGCTTGAGGCGTTTGTGGCGGGCTTAAAGACGCCGCGGGTGATCCTGTTCATGATCCCGTCGGGTAAACCGATGGACATGATGATCGAGGCGGTTGCGCCTTTGCTTGAGGATGGCGATACGATCATCGACGGGGGCAATGCCAATTTCCACGACACCCGTCGCCGATCTGCGGCGCTGGCCGAGAAAGGCCTGCATTTTGTTGGTATGGGCGTCTCGGGTGGCGAGAAGGGCGCGCGGCATGGGCCCTCCATGATGGTGGGCGGCAGTGATCACAGCTGGGCTCAGCTGCGCAATGTCTTGCGTGCGATCGCGGCGCGATACGAAGATGAACCCTGCGTGGATCACCTTGGGCCGGACGGGGCCGGGCATTTCGTCAAGACGGTGCATAACGGGATCGAGTATGCCGATATGCAGGTGATCGCCGAGATTTATGCGCTCTTACACTATGGCGCGGTGTGGCCACCCGCCGAGATTGGCAAGCTCTTTGAGGCGTGGAACGAGGGGCCGCTGAAGTCTTACCTCGTCGAGATTACTGGGCAGCTGTTGCAGTATCACGACCCCAAGACCGGTCATCCGGTGGTCGATGTGATCAAGGATGCCGCCGGGCAAAAGGGCACCGGGCGCTGGACTGTGGTCGAGGCGGTGCGCATGGGGCAGGCCGCCAATATGATTGAGGCCGCCGTGGGCGCGCGCAGCTGGTCCTCAGAGAAAGACACCCGCCAAAGTGCACAGACTATTCTGGGCGGCGCGCGGGGAGCATTGGAGGTGGATGCAGGCACGTTGTCAGAGGCGTTCATGGCGGCGCGGATCCTGTGCTATGCGCAAGGGTTTCGCGTGCTGGCGGCGACGTCCGAAGAGTACGACTGGACCCTCGATTTTGCCCGAATTGCCGAGGTCTGGCGCGCAGGGTGCATCATCCGGTCTGCGCTTCTTGATGATATCTCAGAGGCGTTTCGCGGTGAGCTTCCGCATGGGCAGCTTATCCTCACGCCACGTTTTGCCAGCCGCCTGACCGAGTGCCTCCCGGCGTTGCGCAAGGTGGTCGGGGACGCGGTGGCGGGCGGGCATGCCATTCCGGCGCTGTCGGCCGCGCTGCAATGGTATGACACGATGCGGCAAGGGTTTGGCACGGCCAATATCATTCAGGCACAGCGCGATTTCTTTGGCTATCACGGCTTTGAGCGTCTGGGCGAAGAGGGCGTGCATCACGGGCCCTGGTGGGATTGAGTGAAACATGACAGAGACGCCTGATCCCAAGCTGCCCGGTTGGAACCATGTACCGGATGTGCCTATTGCCGTGTCGCCTTTCTTTAGCTGGCCCCCTGATCCGCGGCGCATGGCGCAGTGGACCGCTGTGCGCTGGTTTCAGATTGCCGAGAATTCGATCCTTGTTGTCCTTGCGCTGATTTGCTGGGCGTTTTTCCAGCCGTCGATGGAGACCGCCAAGACGCTGAGCCTGGATTGGGTGGCGGGCATATGGCTGCGCAACATGGGGTTGATGATTTTGGTGGCCGGTGGTCTGCACTGGTTCTTTCACGGGGCGCGGCGGCAGGGGGATCGGCTCAAGTTTGACCCACGGGAGCTGATGCGCAACGGCAAGCAATTCACATTGGGAGGTCAGGTGCGGGACAACATGTTCTGGAGCCTGACGAGTGGTGTTGGGGTCTGGACCGCCTATGAGGTGCTGATCTTTTGGGCGATGGCGAATGGGTATGCGCCGGTTTTGTTTTGGTCAGATAATCCGATTTGGTTTGTGCTGATCTTCCTGCTGACGCCGGTTTGGATTTCGTTTCACTTCTACTGGATCCACCGCGCCCTGCATTGGGGTCCGCTCTACCGGATCGCGCATTCCCTGCATCACCGCAATATAAATGTGGGGCCGTGGTCGGGGCTATCGATGCACCCGGTGGAACATGTGATATTCTTCAGTTCCATTCTCATTCATTTTGTCATCCCGGCGCATCCGCTGCATATCCTCTTTCACATGCAGCATCAGGCGCTGACGGCGGCGACCTCGCATACCGGGTTTGAGAACATGCTGGTGAAGGACCGCAAGACGCTGGCGCTGGGGACGTTCCACCACCAGATGCACCACCGGTATTTTGAGGTGAATTACGGGAATCTAGAGATGCCCTGGGACAAGTGGTTTGGCACGTTCCATGACGGGACGGTTGAGGCGCATGAGGCGCTGAAGGACCGGCGGGGAAGGGGGTAGGGTAGTGTCGGAAGGGTGGGTTTGAGGCCCAAAGCGGTGAATTCGTCGTTACGCTCGAATCTCGTTCAGCTACTTTGATTTCAAAAAAGCAATCCGGTCAAAGTCAGCGATTATGCAAACAAAGCTATTTGGTTACTGGATATCCGCCGTTGATGAAAGCAGCGCGAAAGAAGCAGTCAAAATGGCAGGACTTCCAATCCTAATCATGGGCGCAAATGTAGCGTTGCTGACCTTGGTCTCGCTTGTACAACCTGTTCCAAACTTAGCTTTTGCCGGAGTAACGGCATTCATAGCTTTGTTGTTGTTTGTGCTTGCTTTTCGTATACGCGCCGGGCATGCGTCAAGGGTGCCAGTCGCAGTTTTCTTGTTTGTCGCTTTTTTTGTTGGCAACGCGGTTTTTTCATATTGGGCATGGAAGGTGTTGGGCAGTGGTCAGTCTACTGGAGCCGGGCTGGTTATGGGTTGGATAGTGCCAACAATCTGCATGATACTGGTCGTCGCAGGACTCAGAGGTTGGATTTGGCTCAAAGCCAACAAAGCCGTAACTACTTTCTAGCTAACCAGATGGCCGCAAAGTCCGCACAACTGTTGCGACTTCACAGCACCAAAGGCACGGAATCAAGGGGCGCAGCCCCGCCGTGCCAGCGACGGACCGGCCCGGAAGGGCCGTCGCTTTGTCAACGTATGCGCGGCGAATTTTCAGCAGGCAGGTTTGGCGCGGATAAAGCGCGTCAATCAGAAGGAGGCCGCGCCGTCCCCCGGTCCGCCGCTGGCACGGCTTGACACGAGCGGATGCAAGGCATCCCAACAACCATGCCTCACCCCCGCCGTTTCGCCCTCAGCGTTGGGTCCGCCTCTCGCGGGTCTTCTGGCCAAGGGTGCTTTGGATACCGCCCGCGCATGTCTTTGCGCACGTCGGGGTAGGAATTCACCCAAAAGCCCGGGATATCGAGCGTGGTTTGCACAGGGCGGCCTGCGGGGGACAGGAGCGTGACGCGTAGGGGGTGGCGCCCACCAAGGGATGTGAGGTCTGGCCGAACATTTCCTGCAGGCGCAGGGAAATCTCGGGGTGCTCACCGGCATAATCGATGGGGATCTTGCGGCCCAGAGGCGTGGTGAAATGCGCCGGGGCGGCGGCGTCGAGCCTTTGCATCTGCTCCCAAGTCAGACGCGCGCGCAGGGCGTCGAGCATATCAAACCGTCTCCAGTCCTGGGCGGTCTTGACGCCGTTGAGATAGGGCAAGAGCCAGTCTTCAAGCTCTTCTAGAAGCGCCATGTCGGACATATCAGGCAAGTCCTCACCAGAGTCCCATAACAGCGCGCCGCGCGCCACAAACCGGCGCGCGGCGTCGGTCCATGTCAGCCCAAGGTCACGCACCCCGTCCAGCATGGCTTCGGCAATCTCTGCATCAGGCGCGTCTTTCCAGACGCGGTCTTCGAGCACGAGTGCGCCAAATAGCTCTTGGCTGCGGGCGGTGACTTGACGAGAGCGCTTGTCCCATTGGCATGTGTTCTGCCATGCGATCTGATCACCGAAGCGCCCGCGCAGCTCGGCCTCGGACAGGGCAATCGCCTGTCGAATGCGCGCCTCACGCGGGTTGCCATCAAGATCCGTGACCACGATAAGCCGCGTGCCTGCCATCACATCGTCATCAGCCATCACAGCCCCTTTGCCACCTGACAAAACATAGCGCGGCGCATCGCCTTCGCGGCGCAGGCCAATGCGGTCGGGATAGGCGAGGGCCGCCATGTCCGCGTCGCTCAAGCCGGATGGGCTGGCTTGAACTTGCGACGACAGTCTTTTGGCTTCTTTCCGGATGCGGGCCAGCGACCCGGCATTGGCGGGCCATGGGTGTCTGGCGGCATAGCTCTTGGCATCGCGCAGCGCAGCGAGGCGCAGCGACAGGTCACATGGCGCGCCGCGCGCAAGCGGATCACGGTCCGCGAGCAGAGCTGCCAGAAAGGCAGCACCCGGGCCAGCGCGCTCTAGCATATGCGCGAGACGCGGGTGCAGGGGCAGACGGGCCAATCGCTTGCCATGCGCAGTGATGCGCCCCGAGTCGTCCAGGGCCTGCAACATCTGCAAGAGTCCTCTTGCCTCGGCAAAACTGCCCGCATTGGGCTGCGTCAAAAGCGGCAGAGCTTCGGGCGTGGTCCCCCAAAGTGCCAGTTCCAATGCCAGACCCGTGAGGTCCGCGGCCTCGATCTCTGCCGGGGGATAGGCCGGCAGGGCGCCTTCCTCGGCCTTTGTCCAGAGCTTGTAGCAGACACCTTCGGCCACGCGTCCTGCGCGCCCCTGACGTTGGGTTGCCTCGGCGCGGGTCACAGGCTCTGTCACCAGCCGCGACATACCTGATCCGGGGTCAAACCGTGCGCGCCGCGCTTTACCGCCATCCACAACAACGCGGATGTCTTCAATAGTGAGCGAGGTTTCAGCGATGGCTGTGGCCAGCACGATCTTGCGACCGCCTTTCACTGGCGCAATCGCGGCCTGTTGCGCGGTAAAGGGCATGGCACCGAAGAGGGGCTGCAGGTGGCAATCCTGAGGCAACCGATCAGTCAACGCCGACTCCAGACGTCGAATTTCACCTTCTCCGGGGCAAAAGACCAGCACGCCGCCTTCGGTCTCAGTCACGGCCTGCTGCACCAGATCAGCAAGAGCGCCGCCCCATCGGGTGTCTTTGTGCAGGGGGCGTGGCAAATGGCGGGTTTCTACCGGGAAACTGCGCCCTTCAGAGGTGATCACTGGCGCATGCATGAGATTGGCCACGGGTTCTGCGTCCAGCGTTGCGGACATCGCCAGAAGCGTCAGATCCTCGCGCAAGACCCCCGCCACTTCGAGGCAAAGTGCGAGACCAAGGTCAGCATTGAGAGAGCGCTCGTGAAACTCGTCAAAGATGACAGTTCCAATGCCCTTGAGTTCCGGCTCAGATTGAATGCGGCGGGTGAGGATGCCTTCGGTCACAACTTCGATCTGTGTCGCGTCCGAGACCTTGGCCTCTCCCCGCACCCGGTAGCCCACTGTTTTGCCAACCGGCTCGCCCAGAGTTTGCGCCATACGCTCGGCGGCGGCGCGCGCGGCAAGTCTGCGTGGCTCCAGCATGACAATGCGCCCCTGGCTCAGCCCAGCCTTCAGGATTTCCAGCGGAACCACGGTGGTCTTACCTGCTCCGGGCGGCGCTTGAAGCACGGCACGGCCTTGATCTTGCAAGGCATTCAGCAAAGGCGCTATGGCGTCGTGGATGGGCAGACGAGGTGTAGTCATACCCGACTTATCAACGATGACGGGCTTGGATTCCAGGGCGACGCGTCTTAGAATTCTTGGCGCCCGGACACGCCTCGTGGAGATTTGTCTGACACTCGTGCCAAGCCGGGACCTGGGGATGGACCGACCTGACGTAAGACGCATAACCCACATATAAGGCGTATCCGGACGCAGACCGGGGTCTGTGGCAGGATCGGGTTTGCGCGTGATGCGCAGGTGACCCCGGGATAACGGAACTCGCTACACAACCAAGACTAGCATTGCCGGGCAGGGCTGTCTGATCGACCTTCGTGAGTGGGCGGGATTCCGGGCATGGGCGCGCAGGAATTTGCCAAGGCGGGCTGCGCGCTCGTGCTGGACAATCTCTGCCTCGCTGGGGCAAAAGGCGAAAGGCCTGTGTTTCAAGGCCGAGCGAAGATGATCTGAGGACCAAGAGCGAGATGACTGATACGCAAAAGCTTGCCGAGCAGCTTCTCGCCGGGGAGCGCCGCGCGCTGGCGCGGGCGATTACTCTGGTGGAAAGCGCGCGGGAGGATCACCGGGCGACGGCGCGGGAGCTGCTGGAGCGACTCGGGCACTCGGGACGGCAGGCGGTACGGATCGGGCTTTCGGGCACGCCTGGCGTCGGAAAATCCACCTTCATCGAAGCTTTTGGCATGATGCTGACCGAGCAGGGGCTTCGGGTGGCGGTACTGGCCGTCGATCCCAGTTCGGCCCGAACGGGCGGCTCGATCCTGGGGGACAAGACCCGGATGGAACGGCTCAGCAGGGATCCTAACGCCTTTATCCGTCCCAGCCCCAGCCAGACGCATCTGGGCGGTGTGGCGCGGCGCACACGCGAGGCGGTGGCGCTCTGTGAAGCATCCGGTTTCGATGTTGTTTTGATCGAGACTGTGGGGGTCGGGCAGTCCGAAACCGTCGTGGCCGAGATGTGCGATTTGTTCCTGCTTTTGCTGGCCCCCGCGGGTGGCGATGAGCTTCAGGGGGTGAAACGTGGCATCATGGAGATGGCCGATCTGATCCTTGTAAACAAGGCCGATGGCGATCTGAAGCCAGCAGCGACACGCACCTGCTCTGACTATGCTGGCGCGCTGCGTTTGATGCGCAAACGCCCGCAGGATCCGGAAGGATTTCCCAAGGCATTGATGGTTTCAGCGCTGCATGAAGACGGGTTGAACACCGCCTGGGAAGAGATGTCGGCGCTGATTGAATGGCGGCGCGAAAACGGCCACTTTGATGGCCGCCGCCAGGCGCAGGCGCAGTACTGGTTCGAGCAAGAAGTGCGTCAAGGATTGCTGGCACGTCTGGACACAGCAGCGGCGCGCGAGGCGATGGCGCTGGCGGCAAAGGACGTCGCGTCAGGAGAGAAAACTCCGACAGCGGCGGCGGGAGAGGTGCTGGCGGCGCTTAAAGACAACTGAAAGGTCTCGTTTGCGACCGACTCGCCGCAAGAGGACATCGCATGTGAATTTCAACAAGGATTTGTTGTTGCGTCGATGTGTTTGACGTCAGACAGATGAAAACCAATTTTCAACCGGTCCTGGCGACGAACATGCGTCTAGGAATTGATGGCGCGCTCCTCTTTGCAGAACAAGAGCATTTTGGGGCTGAGATACTTGGTTTAATTCTTATGACGTCGGGCTCTGGGAGGGCGGAGTCTAGGGCTCTTGTGGCGAATTCGAAGATGACCGTTATGAGATTTTTTGATCTTTGTCGCATGCTGAAACTTTCGTTGAGCGGTTTACCTGCAAGGCTTCGCGTGTCTCCGTGATCCTTTGACAACACATCCGAAACAGATCGTTTCCCCCAAAATAGGGGGTTTTCCCGGAGAGCGGCTTATGACATGTGTTCACGTGTGAACATATTTTGAGTCGCCAGTTATGATGATGTCGCCCGAAACAAAGCCAAGCCTGGAGGAGGAAGATCAACTCTTTCGCCTGTTGCGCCAGCTTGACCTTGCACCCGAGGCGTCTCAAAGGGCAACAGCGTCCGATCTTGGTATCTCGCTGGGTCGTCTGAATGCGTTGCTGCGGCGCGCAGTCCAAGCCGGTCTCATAAAGATCAGCGAACGTGACGGCCCGGACAGACGCCAAAGGTTCGCTTATGCGATCACGACCCGTGGAGCGGCTGAAAAGAACCGGCTCACAGATCAGTTTCTGACTCGCAAACTCGCCGAATACGACGCTCTTCATGCCGAACTGACCGGCACGTCGAGTGGCCTTGTACCCCTCAAACACAGGACAAAGATTGTGCAAAGTAACCTCGCCCCCATCCCGGAACTCTATGTCTCTTACGACAGCGCGCAGAAGCTCAAGGTCGAAGCCGCCGACCTGACCAGCTGGGACCTGACCCCGCGTCAGATCTGTGATCTGGAGCTTTTGATGAACGGCGGATTCAACCCGCTCAAAGGGTTTCTTACTGAGGCTGACTATGATGGCGTAGTCGAGAACATGCGCCTTACTGATGGAAGCCTATGGCCCATGCCTGTCACCCTCGATGTCAGCGAAGACTTCGCAGACAAGATTGAGTTGGGTCAGGATATCGCCCTGCGTGACCAGGAAGGTGTGATCCTTGGCACAATGACGGTTACCGACCGCTGGGCACCAGACAAAGCGCGTGAAGCCGAGAAGGTTTTTGGCGCGGATGATGATGCGCATCCGGCAGTAAACTACCTGCACAACACGGCTGGTTCAGTCTACCTCGGCGGTCCTGTCACCGGCATCCAACAGCCCGTGCACTACGATTTTCGCGCCCGTCGCGACACACCCAATGAACTGCGCGCCTATTTCCGCAAATTGGGCTGGCGCAAGGTTGTCGCCTTTCAGACCCGTAACCCACTGCACCGCGCGCACCAGGAACTGACCTTCCGCGCCGCCAAAGAAGCGCAGGCTAACCTGCTTATCCACCCTGTCGTCGGCATGACCAAGCCGGGTGACGTGGATCACTTCACGCGCGTGCGCTGCTACGAGGCAGTTCTGGACAAGTACCCTGCCTCCACCACCACGATGAGCCTTCTGAACCTCGCCATGCGCATGGCCGGCCCGCGCGAGGCGGTCTGGCACGGGCTGATCCGCAAAAACCACGGCTGCACCCATTTCATCGTCGGTCGTGACCATGCCGGACCGGGCAAGAACTCAGCCGGCGAGGATTTCTATGGCCCCTATGATGCGCAGGATCTGTTCCGTGAGCATCAGGCTGAGATCGGCATCGAAATGGTTGATTTCAAACACATGGTCTATGTGCAGGAGCGCGCCCAGTACGAGCCGATGGACGAGATTGCCGACAAGGACAACGTCACAATCCTGAACATTTCAGGCACTGAATTGCGCCGACGTCTGGCCGAAGGGCTTGAGATCCCGGAATGGTTTTCCTTCCCCGAAGTGGTCACAGAATTGCGAAAAACACGGCCGCCACGCAGTCAGCAGGGGTTTACCGTCTTTTTCACTGGCTTCTCCGGGTCGGGCAAATCAACCATCGCAAACGCGCTTATGGTCAAGCTGATGGAGATGGGCGGACGTCCGGTGACATTGCTGGACGGCGACATCGTGCGAAAAAACCTCAGCTCTGAACTGGGCTTTTCCAAGGAACACCGCGATCTCAACATCCGCCGCATCGGGTATGTGGCCTCTGAGATTACCAAGAATGGCGGGATTGCCATCTGTGCGCCGATTGCACCCTATGCCACAACTCGCCGGGCTGTGCGTGAAGATATTGAAGCCTTTGGTGCGTTTGTAGAAGTGCACGTGGCGACCAGCATCGAAGAGTGTGAACGCCGCGACCGAAAGGGGCTCTACAAGCTTGCGCGCGAAGGGAAAATCAAGGAATTCACAGGGATATCTGACCCTTACGATGTTCCTCAAAACCCCGAGTTGAGTGTTGAGACTGAAAATGTCGAAGTCGACAACTGCGCCCATCAGGTGATCCTGAAGCTGGAACAGATGGGCCTGATTGCGGGCTGATATGCGCTACGCGGTATCGCTCACATCGATCCCGCCCCGCTTTGACCGGCTTGGTCCGGTGCTGACATCTCTTCTGGCGCAGACCCCTGCGCCAGATTTCGTTTTTCTCGCGCTGCCTCGCCAGTTTCGGAGATTTGCGTGCGTTGTACAGCCACCTGAGCTGCCGGTTGGTGTCGATTTTCTTTGGGCAGACATTGATCACGGGCCAGCGACCAAGGCGTTGGTCGCCGCGCGTGTTCTTGCAGGTCAGGATATTCGGCTGATCTATTGCGACGATGATTGGCTCTATGGGCAGGGATGGGCCGCAGCGTTGCTCGGCGATGATCCAGACATCGCGGTCACAGGACAAACGTGGGATATAGCGAGGATCGGAAGGCAAGGGAATGGCAGTGACATAGCACAGGGGTTCAGCGGCGTATCCGTGAGACCAGAATGGCTGTGCGATACGGATGTCTCACCGCCTGATATCGCGTGGAGTGTCGATGACATCTGGCTCTCAGGGCACTTGGCGCGACAAGGGATACAGGTGGCCCAATCTCCTACCGCGCGCGCCACTATGAGAGTCGCCTTTCGCGATGCCCACGCGTTGCAAGACCATGCGTTTCAATACATGTCGAGAGATGCCGCCAACCGCGCAACAGCGGCTTTTTTGCATGACCATTACGATATTTGGCCTCAGCTTGATGCATCCAACACGGCTTGAGCGGCGCGTTGATAAATATCTGCGTAAGACGCGGCGGCCGCCCCTGCGTTCAAAAGACCAGGCAAACGCGTGGAATACGCCTGCTCTGACATGTCCAGAATTGCAGAGCGCAGCGCCTCTTTTGTCTCACAAATCACCATGCCGGACACATCCATGAAATCAGCCAAATTTGGGCAACCCCAATAGATCGGCACGGTTTGGCACAGCACCGCATCGATCAGTTTTTCTGTAAAGTAGTTCCGCTCACGAATGTTTTCGATCACGATCGAATAGCGAAACGGCGAAAGCCCATCGGACTTCTTGTCAAAGGACTCATAGCCTCGGCCCATGACGTCCACGTTCAGACCTTCGTTGCGCACCCAATCGACGGTGTCGTGGCGCAAAACATGACCTTCCAGGTCTCGCTTTCCCGAGGCGATCAGAGAACACAACCTGGTTTTTGTGTGTGGAATCTCCTGCCAGTCCTTGGCCCAGTTTCCACCCAAGGGAAATAGAACGCCATTGGGAATGGCGTCGAGCAATGGTTCGTTGCAGGACAGCACCTTGTGAAACCTGCGATGGGTCCAGCGCAACAGGCGCATGTGACGTCCATGGATCGCCTCCGGTTCAAGCACCATGACAGATACGCGCGCGGGCGTGCCAAACCAGGGGCGGTATTGCACCAGATCCGAAGTGAACACCAACAAATGGTCCGAAGGCATCAGATCATGCAGGGTCTGTTTTGCCCTGCGAAGCCGGTCCGGACGACCCAAGGGCCAAACCAGATCATCCAAAGCCACGCGCCCGGGAAACAAGCCTGGTTTAAGGTGATAGGGGATGGCCGCAATGGCAGGCGTATCTGTGGCCATGGAACACTCTTGTCTGGTCGAGGTGGTGATACGGATTTGTGACGCAAAGCGCAATCAGCTGAGGTGCAGATCGTTTTGACGCGGCCTGGGCAATGCATTATTTCGACAAGTGGAAAGATAAGGGTCAGAGTGACCCAACCACAAACCAACCGCCGCCTCAGACCCGGAGCCCTTGCATGAACAACCCGCGAGACGCCTTTATTACCGCTATGCGCCAGGTTGCGTCCACCGTTACCGTGGTCACGACGGATGGCCCTGCGGGCAAGGCGGGTGCCACCGTCAGTGCGTTCACGTCGCTTTCGGCTGACCCGCCTTCTGTTTTGGTGTGTTTGAAAGCCGACAGCAATATCGCTCAGACCGTGGCTGCAAATGGTACGTTCTGTGTGAACATACTTGCCGAGGATGCGGTGGAAGTGGCCAAACGTTTTGCCGGAATGTTTGATGCTGATCAACCCAATCGGTTTGAAGGGCTCGATGTGGCCGATACCGAGTTTGGCCCCCTCTTGCCCCGTGCCACGGCGTTCTCCTGCAGTCTGACGCACCGCCATGTGCATGGCAGCCACGCCATCTGCATTGGCGATGTGACTGGGATTTCGAATGCGGGCGAGCGTCCGTTGACTTATATGAGCGGCTCGTTTCACATCGTGCGGCCATCTGAAACGAGTTGACCGGGCGCAGGTCACCGCTGAGAAAGCGCAGATTTGCGAAGTTCGGGCGGAGGCGCAACGACGCCATCTTCGTCTGTAGAGCGTTACGTCCGCGGAGTCGCTAAATCTCCTTACGAAGCGCAAGCTTTTTCCAAGCGCCAGTCAGCTTAGCTGGTTGACGGTCACGAGGCGGTCTTTAGCCGGGTACACATGTTGGACGTCCGGCAAGCGTTCGGGGAGCGCAACCGTCATTCGCTTCCTCCATGGATCGCGGATTTTTTTCTAGCCGTCCTGTTCGGCGAGGAATTTCTCGGCATCCAGCGCCGCCATGCACCCCATGCCAGCAGAGGTCACCGCTTGGCGGTACACGTGGTCCGTAAGATCGCCTGCTGCAAAGAGCCCCGGAATGGATGTCCGAGTGCTGCCCGCTTCGACCTGAACGTAATCGCCGTGATGCATCTCAACCTTGCCTTTGACCAGTTCATTGGCAGGCGCATGGCCGATGGCGATAAAAACACCTTTGCAGGCGATCTCGGAGGTTTTTCCGGTCTTGTTGTTTTTCACCCGGACACCGGTAACGCCCTTGGGATTATCATCGCCCAGCACTTCCTCAAGCTCATGGAACCAAAGTGATTCGATCTTGGGGTGCTTGAGCAAACGGTCCTGAAGGATTTTCTCGGCGCGCAGCTCATCGCGGCGGTGGATCAGCGTGACCTTGGAGGCAAAATTGGTCAAGAAAAGCGCCTCTTCCACGGCTGTGTTGCCACCGCCGATGACGACGATTTCCTCGCCACGATAAAAGAACCCATCGCAAGTTGCGCATGCTGAGACGCCAAAGCCCTTGAATGCCTCTTCTGAGGGCAAACCAAGCCACTTGGCGCGCGCCCCGGTGGCCAGGATCACGGCATCGGCTGTATAGGTCGTGCCACTGTCGCCTTTGGCCACAAAAGGACGGCTTTCGACATCCAGTTCTGTAATGATATCGCCGATGATCTCACAGCCCATCGCCTTGGCATGAGCTTCCATACGCACCATCAGATCGGGGCCCTGTACTTCGGTATCACCGGGCCAGTTTTCGACCTCTGTTGTGGTAGTCAACTGACCGCCCGGTTCTATGCCTTGCACGAGGATCGGTGACAGCATCGCCCGCGACGCATAAACGCCTGCGGTATAGCCAGCCGGACCAGAGCCGATGATTAGTGCACGTGTATGACGGGTCTCGCCCATGATGTCCCCCTTGCCTGTATATCCAGCGCGCCGCTGCGCCCGGTGAGTCTGGCCAGATATAACTGTGCGAAGCGGGCAGTGGTAGCCCTGCAAAGCGGCTATGCGCAGAGCTGCAGAAAATAATTTTCGTGAAATGATCTTTCGCGATGGCGAAACAATATTGCGCACACTTGCGGCGATGATATAACAATCCGAAATCAACGGGGATATTCCAATGCCAGCAACACGTCTTGACGATATCGACCGCAAAATTCTGGCTGAGCTACAGGCCGATGGTCGTATGACGAATGTCGAATTGGCCCGTCGCGTGGGCATTTCCGCGCCGCCCTGCCTGCGAAGGGTGCGGACGCTGGAAGAGATGGGATATATTCGCGGCTACCATGCCGATGTCGATCCGCGTGAGTTAGGGTTCGAGGTGCAGGTCTTTGCGATGGTCGGGCTGCAAAGCCAGGCTGAGGCTGATTTGTCCGCCTTTGAAGAGCGCTGCAATGGCTGGCCACTGGTGCGCGAGTGTCACATGCTCAATGGCGAGGTAGATTTCATTTTGAAATGTGTCGCCCCCGATTTATCGACATTTCAAAGTTTTCTGACCGGAGAGTTGACCGCCGCTGACAACGTCGCTTCGGTCAAAACCTCGCTTGTGATCCGCGGGTCCAAGGATGAACCGGGCGTGCCTTTTGATGTGCTTGAGGATCGTCTCAGCAAATCCGCCTGACATGTAATTCCCCGAGCTTTTATGCTCGGGGTTCTATCGTCAGAACAGGTCGGTTGGCAGGCGCATGTACCGCGTGCTGCCGAATTCGGTGGGGCGCGTCAGATGCGGAAACATCGACATGAAGAGTGACAACGCATTCTGACCCATATTACGATCAAATCCATTTCCCGGATGGAAGGTTTCCATTTCCAACCCGGCCGCCGTGATAACCGAATGGCGCGGCAGACATAGATGATAGACGGACACAGGGTGCTGTGGCGTGATCTCGATGACATTGAGACCATCTGCCAGATCGCGCGCTGGCGTGAGCATCTGATCGCCAGACATGCTGTCACGAAGACCTTCGGGGCGTGACATGATACGCGCGCCGGGACCAGCCATCAGATTTGCTTCGGGACGGCCCAGACCAAACGCCTCGGGCATGACGCGTGTCATACGGCAAGAACGCGGGTCAATGCCAGGGGCGTGCGGGATGAGTGTCATGGACCCGATCCACAGAATGGGAAGTGGTTCGTTGTCCTTGGTGGTCACTTCCATGCCGGGCTCGAGGTCTTCGATTGCGACACGACCACGAGGCGTGTTGATCAGGGTGCCGCGCGTAAAGGCGGAAAATGCCGCTTCGAATTTGGGCAAGGCAGGGCCAATTTGCTCACGAAAATCTGACGTTCCATCGCTGCGCAAATAGCTGATCTGGAAGCGCCGCATGGGACGGTGGTTTCGATCTGGCTGAGGGACATAAGCCGGACCGAAACCACTGTTTTTATCTCTGATCTGGGTTACCGCCGGGACCGAGGCGGCAATGGAGGGGGTAGTCATGTTGCGTCACCATACTGTTGGCATCACAACCGCGTCGGCCCCCACCGACAACGACAGTTAGATGGTTAAACATTCACTTCGTTACGTGCTCAACAATAAGCTCATATGCCGCCTTTTCACCAAATTTCAGCGCAAATTGTCCAACTGAGCGGGACAATCCATTTTGATTGCCGCGCATTGTCCGGCCATTTCGAACCAAGCCGCCACATTTCGAGCCAAAGCATTCCGAATCGAAAAGACCGCCCCCGAAGGAGCGGTCTTTGGTGGTTGCCTGTAAGATCTGCCCTGGCGCTGGGGAGAATTTGGAGGGTTAGGCCGATTTTTTTGTCGTTTCAGTCTGAGGCCGGTCCTGCGCGGCCTTGCGCGTTGTACGGTGAAATGGAAGTGCCACAGCGGGTTGGCGGCTTGTGTGCAAGATCGATGCCATCCAACGTTTTTTCATATCCTGTCCTCTCTTGCTCTGGGTTCGCCTCTGAGGGCTGCTTTGTCTTTGCTGCGATCAGTATTGCCGTGATTTGCGGCCAAGATTTGTCGGGCAAAAAAAAGATGGAAAAAACTTTGCGTGCGCGACGCGCGGATTGGGGCGATTTGTGTCTAATTTTCCTAAATTTATGATTTTATGAGGAATTTCGGCATGTGCCGTAGTCAATTCCGGAAAAATCCACAGACTGTTTCCAAAATTGCGGCAAACTTATGGTCTGCCTTGCCGTGGTGCTGCCGCAATCTGGGGAATGCCGGGCGCTCAAAGACGAATGACCGAGATCAGCCTGCCATAGTCCACATCGCCCTGATGCGTCGCGCGGCGGTATGAGAAAAACCGGTCCGCGTCACTATAGGTGCAATGACGTGTCCAGTGAGCCTGACCAATCTCTGTTTCGCGGAGCCGGTGCAAACCGTAGCTTGGCAAGTCAAACTGGTACTTTCCGTCAACACCATTGGCAAAGAACCGGCTGTTGTCCGGGTCATCATCCATGAAGCGCTCTAGAAACTCCGGTCCGACTTCATAAGCGCGCTGGCTGATGGAGGGGCCGATCACTGCGGTGATGGTCTTTCGTTGAGCGCCAAGCCCTTCCATTGCTGAGACCGTGGCTTCCAACACGCCATCCAGCGCGCCACGCCATCCCGCATGTGCCGCACCGACAACCCCTGCTTCGGGATCCGCAAACAAAACGGGCTGACAATCCGCTGTCAGAATACCAAGGGCCATGCCGGGCGTTGCCGTGACCATGGCGTCAGCCTTGGGGCGGTCTTTGCGTGGGCCATCAATCACCTCGACATCGGCGGAATGCACCTGGTGCAAGGTCAATAGGGTATCAGTCTCTACTCCCATCGCCTCGGCCACGCGCCCACGGTTGATCGCCACCACCTCGGATTGATCAGATGAGCCTTGCCCGCAGTTCAGCCCGGAAAAGACACCTGAGGACGCACCGCCCCTGCGCGTGAAGAACCCATGCCGAAGCGGGGTCAACGCGTCATGGGTTAGAATTTCAAGGGTCATGCATCCAGCCCCGGCGGGGGTGCGGCGGCTTCGGGATAAAGCGCCATCACTTTAAAGAGCGTCCCCATTTCCTCGGGGTGGGTCAAGCGCCGATGTGCGGCGATGTGCGCGTCCAGCGAGTCACCTGTCATACTTTGCGCCAGTGTCTGCGCCCGCGCGGTGATGCCGAGCCGTTCCAGAAACACACCCTGCGGTGTGACGCGGGAGTACCGACAGCCGTCGGTGGCCGCATGCGCCAAAGCTTCAAAATCAACATGCGCGCTCAGGTCCGCCTCGCCTGGGGCGTCAAAGATCGTTGTTGTATCATGCCCGTGCACCGCCTGAAGCGTATCGCCCAAAGAGCGCCAGTCACCGTAATCTATGATCAGCGCAGCCCCGCCATGTGCTGCAATGCGCTGACTGAGAGCCGTGATGATGCCGCTTGCGGCCGGAGCGATCTCGACCAGATCGCCCTCTTTGGTATCCTCCAACCTGTGGGCCAGCTTATCCTCTGAATGCACAGGGCCCAGACCAAAGGCGAATTGATCATTGGTCAACCCCACCATGCGCTCGCTCCAGCCATCCCCGCCGCGTTGAAATTGCCGGATGGGCAGGGCATCGAAGAATTCATTGGCCACAGTAAAAAGCGGCATATCCGGCAAGGTCTCTGCCGTATCTTGCCATTCTGTGTCCGCATGCTTCAAACTCTCGGCCTGTCGCTTGCGTAAAGCAGGAGAGGATTCAACCAGATGAATTCCAGCAATTGCTTCGTGAAACCCCGGAATGCCCTTGGTGGCGCGCAAGAGATCGACCATCAGCGTGCCACGCCCCGGCCCAAGCTCGGCCAGCGCAAACGGGTTTGGCGCGCCCTGATCCGTCCAGGTTTGGGCAAGACACAGTCCGATCAACTCGCCAAACATCTGGCTGATCTCAGGCGCTGTGGTGAAATCCCCCGCCGTGCCAAAAGGATCGCGGGTGGTGTAATATCCGTGCTCTGGATGCATCAGACAGGCCGCCAAAAACGCATCAAGCCGCATAGGGCCCGTGGCTGCAATTTGCGCCTTCAGGATGTCGCCCAGTGCCGTCATTCCGCCACGGCGGTGTGGGCCCTGCGCTGAGCACGCGCGAGCATGTAAGCTCCAAAAATGATCATAGGGATGCAAAGGATCTGTCCCATGGTCAGCCCGTAGCCATTTATGTGCCAGGCCAGTCCCAAAGGATTGCCGGGGCTGATGAATTGCGCGTCGGGCTGGCGGACGAATTCCACCAAGAACCGTCCAAGCCCGTAGCCGATAAAGAAGAGCCCTGTAATGGCCCCCACTTTCTTTAGGGCGCCGCGCCGGTAGCCGAGATAGACCAGCACGGCAAAGAGCAGCAGCCCTTCGAGAAATGCTTCATAGAGCTGGGATGGGTGGCGCGCACAAAGCCCCGCGACCATGTCTGCGCAGTCCTGGGCCGCAGCACCTGGAAATATGACGCCCCACGGCACCTCGGTGGGTCGCCCCCAAAGCTCGGCATTGGTGAAATTCGCCAAACGGCCCAGCAAAAGCCCAACGGGTGTGACCATGCACAGCACGTCAGCAACCGACAGCCACGGGATTCCATTGCGCTTGGAAAACGCCACGCAGGCAATGATCACACCGATAAGCCCACCGTGAAACGACATCCCCCCTTGCCAGACCATCAGAATTTCGGACGGGTTCGCGAGGTAGTAGGCGGGTTGATAAAACAGCACAAAGCCCAGACGCCCGCCGAGGATCACCCCCAGGATCACCCAGGTGGCCAGATCCTCGACCTGTTTGACGCTCATCGGGGCTGTGTCATAGGCCCATAAATGTGCGCGCTTCACGGTCTGTGCCACAAGCCACCAGCCGATGATGATGCCAACAATGTAAGACAGCGCGTACCACCTCAGCGCCAGCTCATAGCCGAACACGGTAAAGGAAAATGCCTCGGACGAAATCTCTGGAAACGGAATGGCTGCGCGCATCTGTGCCTCTGTTTGCTTGCGACTGCGACGATCCAGACCTTGCCCGTCCCCGCTTTGACGCCCATATAGGGATCAAATGTAAGGCCGGAGCAATCCAAATGCAGACCCGCAACAAAGTTTTTGACGATTTATCGCAATTGATGACAAACGCAATGGGCGTGGCCCAGGGTGCCAAGCAGGAAGCGGACACCGCGATGAAGTCGTGGATCGATCGTTGGCTTGCGGATCGCGATTTGGTCACCCGCGAAGAATTTGATGCTGTGCGTGCCATGGCCCAGAAAGCACGCGAAGAAAACGAAGCGCTTAAGGCGCGGATAGAAGCGCTTGAAAAAGACAAGTAACGCACGCTTGTTCGAGTGGACGTTGTCCTTGCTATCTCGCCACACTTTGATCAGGAACTGACCTTCCTCAGGTTGTCTCACGGCCCAAAAGCCGGTTAGATGACTTAGGGGAGGGAGAATGACCGGTATCGAGTTGACCTTTGAAATGTCAGTGGTGCTTGCACTGCTCGCATTCACGATTTTCCTCTTTGTGTCCGAGATTGTGCGCATCGACCTGGCGGCTATTCTGGTGATGGTCATCCTTGGCCTGCTGAGCCAACACCCCTCATTGACCAATCTGGCCGATGTCTCGCAGCTCTTTGACGGATTTGCCTCTAACGCGGTCATTTCGATCATCGCCGTGATGATCGTTGGGGCCGGTTTGGACAAGACTGGCATCATGAGCAAAGTCGCCGCCGTTATTCTCAGATACGGCGGCAAGACAGAGGCGCGGATCATCCCCATCGTCTCTGGCACGGTGGGCGTCATCTCCTCGTTCATGCAAAACGTAGGGGCTGCGGCGCTCTTCCTGCCTGTGGTCAGCCGGATCGCTGTGCGCACGGAGTTGCCCTTGTCGCGCCTTTTGATGCCTATGGGGTTCTGCGCCATATTGGGCGGCACGATGACGATGGTGGGGTCTTCGCCGCTTATCCTGCTCAATGACTTGTTGATCAACGCCAATGACATGCTGCCCGAAGGCGAAAAGATGGAGCCTTTTGGCCTGTTTTCAGTTACGCCAATCGGACTCAGCCTGATCGTGACAGGCATTCTCTATTTCACAATTTTTGGGCGCTGGGTTTTGCCAACTGGCAAAAGCGCCGACGATGCGACAAGCGCACAGTCATTGAAAGAATACCTTAAGAATATCTACGGGTTGAAGACGGACATCTTCGAGATTTCCATTCCCTCGGGCCATCCCTGCGAAGGCATGACGTTCGATGAGATGATGCAAAAGTATCATGTCTATATCATCGGCAGCGCCTATCGCGGGAAGCGCTGGTTCGCGCCGGTGATCCAGACGCCGATTGAGACCCCCTGTCGTCTGGCGGTGCTGGGGCGATCTCGGGTGATCCGTGAAATGGTTCTTGATCAGGGGTTCACACTGCATAGTGAATTGGACGTCTTTGCCGAAGACTACGCGCCGACAAAATCGGGCGTGGCCGAGATGGTGATCCCCCCAGGGTCTGAGGTGATTGGCAAATGCGCGCATGACCTGGTGTTTCGTAAAACCTACGGGGCGAGCCTTTTGGCGATCCATCGCGATGAAGAAACCATGAGCTATGTGGAAACCGAGACCCACGCACCGACGCTTGTTGGCGAAGTGCCGTTTCACGCTGGAGATACGCTGGTGATCCACTCCACGTGGGACGCGTTGATGCGGCTGACGCGCAACCCCGATTTCGTTGTGGTTACGACCGAATTCCCGCATGAGGAGCTGCGCCCTTCCAAGGTCGGCTGGGCGGTGTTCTTTTTCCTCTTGTCGCTGAGCATGATCCTGTTTACCGACGTGCTCTTATCGTTGTGCCTTTTGACCGGGGCGGCGGGCATGATCGTGACCCGCGTGATTGATATCGATGAAGCCTATCGGGCGGTCAGTTGGAGTACGATCTTTCTGTTGGCCGGCCTCATACCTCTGGGTCAGGCTGTACAATCCACTGGCACGGCGGAGTGGATCGCGCACCAGATCCTCACCTTGCTCAATGGCTGGCCTGTATGGTCGTTGCAGGTCGGTCTGGCCATACTGGCCACGATCTTCACACTGGTGATGTCAAATGTCGGTGCAACAGTGCTTCTCGTGCCGCTGGCCGTATCCATCGCAGCGGCGGCTGGAGGTGATCCGGCGCTCTTTGCCTTGACCGTGGCGATCTCGACGTCGAACTCCTTCCTGATCCCGACCCATCAGGTCAATGCGCTGATCATGGGGCCTGCTGGCTACAAGGTCACCGATTTCATCAAGGGCGGCGGGATCATGACCATCCTGTTCTTGATCGTCTCTCTGGCGGTGATGAACGTGGTGTTCTAGGGCCAGCAAGGCCGAAACGCAGTTATCCCCCGCATTTTGATGAATCTTTCATGTCATCCACAACTTATTGCGGTTATCCCCAAGAAATAGCTTTACAGGCTGCCTGATAGGCCCCACCATATCTTGTAGGACAGCGGGAGATCGCCCCTGAACCTAGAGCAGACACCGAGCGATAGCGGCTCTGCCAGCCCGTCGCTACAACAAAAAGAGGTGGCGCCATGGCATTATCAGAGCAGTTCCTTCACGAAGACCTTCACCCGATCGACATCGTCGAGCATCTGGCCGAGCACCATGATTGGGATTTCGATCGCATTGCCGATGATCAGATCGCCATGGCTGTCGAAGGCCAATGGCGCACCTATTCCGTGACACTGGCCTGGTCGAGCTATGACGAGACCCTGCGCATGGTGTGCACGTTTGAAATGGAGCCACCGGAGGACAAGCTGCCGGTGCTTTACGAGCTTTTGAATTGTGTGAACGACCAATGCTGGGCCGGGGCCTTCAGCTATTGGGCCGAACAGAAACTGATGGTCTATCGCTATGGCCTCATCATGGCGGGCGGGCAAGGTGTTGCGCCAGAACAGATTGACACGCTGATCGGGGCTGCGGTGCTGAGCGCTGAACGCTACTACCCGGCGTTCCAACTTGCGGTTTGGGGTGGACGCACGCCCGAAGATGCCATGCAGATCGCCATAGGCGAGGCCTACGGACGGGCCTAGATTTCACTCACGGCCAAACATGGGGGCGGGCTTCGGCTCGCCCTTTGGTGTAAGGGGCTTTTTGGGGCGGTTATGAGCGCCCTGCATTTTGCGTATACTGCGGCGCAGGAAAAGTCGGCTTTGAGCCCAAAGCGGACATGAAGCTACTAGTGTTTCCTGCTGGTCGGAGCCTTAGATTCGGAATACTCAGTTATCTGACCAGTCTCGAATCCGCTTCCATTAACTGAATGAATTTTTCGAATTCTTGTAACGCTTTGGACTTTTTTTCTGCGCATTCGACTGTTGTGTTCGAAAAATGATCCGTGCTTCCCAACATAAGCTCTTTGTACTGACTTTCCAAAAACGTATGGCAATACTTGAAGTCCTCTGCAGCCAATTTCGAGAAGTCAGCTTTAGTTTCGTCCAAAGGGCTAAACACGGCTTCAAACAAGACTGGTTTGTCATTCATTAGATGGTTCCACAAGCCAACCAGCAAAGGCAGCGCCGCATCGGAAGAACCAAGATTTAAATGAACAGATTTGTTCCAGTCATTAGGTTTTTTGGTGTCCAACGATATGAGTATTTTGTACGGAAACAATCTTCACTCCAATATAATTGTTTGCAATCGAAGGCTGGGAGATAAGTCGGAAATAAACCTTCGTACTAACGCTTGATTGGTAACAGTCATATTTCGGAAGTCTAATGGTATGATGTCCGCTGTGAGCCCGAAGCGGACATTATACTGACGAACTTTCACAACAACAAAATGCTCAATCTCCACACAAAATCTGCACCATTTGCTGATAATGGTATCCTCGAATTTCGATTGCGCAGATTAGCAAAACGGCATCGCATCAAATGATCCAAGTTACTCGGAAGTCTCTGAGATTAGTTTCCCTAGTTATTGTAGTGGTGAGTTTGTCGTTTATTTTGGCTACTCGCAAACTGCCTTACTTCTGCGTCGAACCGACAGACGGTGAACTCGTGGACCTCGCTTTAGACTATATCGTTGAGGCACAGACAGGCAGTGTTTCTGGCCTTGTGCCCGAAGGCCAACGCTATCAGCTAAGGCTGATAACTTTCCCCGACAGGCAAGCGTTTTTGGATGCCAATCCAGAATGTTGTGAAGTCTTCACACGCCAAGCAGTTGCGGAGCACATTTCACCCGCACAAAGAGACCGAAGTAACTACAGCGGGTCTGTGCGTATTCGGGCAACTTACAAAGTTCGAACAAACTCCAATCAAGAGTTTTATCCGCACAACACCTACACCAACACTCGCGTTGTGCATGTCGATAAGTGTCGGCAGATCATCAATCTCTGATCTGAAAACGGACTATCAATCGGTCAGGCTGAATGACCGCTTTGTCCGCTTACCCGCCATCCGCCGAAGCTGTGTTGCAGATTGACCGCTTGATCGTAAACCCCCGACCAAAAGTTGTCGCCGACAAAGATCTTTTGCCCAGCGACTTTGCGCAAGGCTTGGCCGAGCCTTACGATCTCGCATTGCACCACCCGAGCCTGCGATTTATCACAGGTTGAAAACTGACGCGGCAGGGCAGGGATAGCCAACATGGATACGGAAACGGTGGCCCAGAATGGCCTTGTGCTTTTGGGATGTGGCAAAATGGGGTCGGCTATGCTCTCGGGCTGGCTGGAAGGCGGTTTGCCTGCAGGATCGGTTTGGGTGATTGATCCCAAACCGTCCGACTGGCTGCAATCCACGGGCGTTCACATTAACATCGACCTGCCACCACATCCGGCCATTGTGCTGATTGCCGTCAAGCCCCAGATGATGGGAGACGCCCTGCCGACGATTGCGGCGATGGGAAATAGGGACACGCTCTTTGTTTCGGTCGCTGCCGGCACCGAGATTGCGTCTTTTGAAGCCGAACTTGGGGATCAAAGCCCGATCATACGCGTGATGCCCAACACGCCCGCTGCCGTGGGCAAGGGCATCTCCGCCATGATCGGCAATGCCCATGTGCGCCCGGATCAGCTCGATATGGCCCAGGACTTGCTTGAGGCCGTCGGGCAGGTGGTGCGGCTGGAGAGCGAAGATCAGATGGATGCCGTTACGGGCCTCTCGGGATCGGGTCCGGCTTATGTGTTTCATATGATCGAATGCATGGCCGCTGCAGGTAAGGCGCAGGGGTTGTCGCCTGACTTGGCGATGCAACTGGCCAAGGCGACGGTCGCGGGGGCAGGGGCATTGGCCGAGACGGCGGAGGAAACGCCTGCTGAGTTGCGCGTTAATGTCACCAGCCCCAATGGCACCACGCAAGCGGGGCTTGAGGTGCTGATGGAGGAGGTTGGCGGCCTACCGGGGCTTATGATGAAAACCGTGGCCGCTGCAACGGCCCGTTCAAAGGAATTGCGCGATGGCGGATGAGATCACATTCGATGACTTTCTCAAGGTTGATATCCGTGTCGGTCGAGTCATTCGCGCAGAACCCTTTCCCGAGGCGCGCAAACCGGCGATCAAGATGTGGATCGACTTTGGACCCGAGATCGGCGAGCGCAAAACCTCGGCCCAGATCACCGTGCACTACACACCCGAAGACCTGCCCGGCAAACTGGTCATGGCGGTCACCAATTTCCCGCCCCGCCAGATCGGGCCCTTCATGTCCGAGGTTCTCGTGCTGGGCCTGAGCGACGCAGAGGGCGAGATCGTGTTGCTTGCGCCGGACAAGGATGTCCCCGTCGGAGGGCGCATGCATTGAAACGCGTCTATTTCACACGTCCTTTGCCTGAAAGCGTGGCCGACATGGCGCGCGCGTATTTCGACGTGGAAATGCGGACCGAAAACACGCCGCTCAAAATCGGTCAGATGCGCGCGGCGCTGAACCTCTATGACGGCGTGCTGATGATGTTTGGTGACACGTTTTCCGTCGAGGTCTTCCGCGAGGCGCAGAACCCGCGCTGCAAGGTGCTGGCCAATTATGGCGTGGGCATCAATCATATTGATCTGCAGGCCGCGCGCAGTGCCGGTGTTATGGTCACCAACGTGCCCGGTGCCGTGACCGATGCCACCGCCGATATCGGCATGACCCTCATCATGATGAGCGCCCGGCGAGCAGGCGAAGGCGAGCGCATGGTGCGCGCAGGCGAATGGCCGGGTTGGAACCCAACGCAGCTTCTGGGCACGCATGTCACCGGAAAGACGGTGGGCATCATCGGTATGGGTCGCATCGGATCGGCCATCGCGCAGCGCTGCCATTTTGGCTTTGACATGAAAGTGCTCTACTGGTCGCGCAGCGAAAAGGACTTCGCCTATCCGGCAGAGCGTGTGAGAACTCTGGAAGAGCTGATGGCGCGCGCCGATTTTGCCGTTGTCGCCGTACCCGCCAGTGCCGAGACGCATCACCTGATCAATGATGACGCACTCAGCCACATGGCCCCGACCGCGCATCTGATCAACGTGGCGCGCGGTGACATCGTGGATGAGGCCGCGCTGATCCGTGCCCTGAAAGACCGCCGCATCGCGGGTGCAGGTCTTGACGTCTACGAACACGAACCAACCGTCCCGAATGCGCTCAAGGCGATGGAAAACGCGGTTCTCCTGCCCCATATGGGCACGTCGACGCTGGAAGTCCGCGAGAAAATGGGTCGCATCGCGGTAGAGAACCTGCAAAAGGCGCTGAACGGAGAGACACCACCGAACCTTGTGAATTGAAGCAGGTATTAGGATGTCTGCTATGCGGACCTTGCTGCCATTTAGCGAAAGGCAGCTACCGTGATAGTGGCCCACAAAACGGACGCATGAGACCGCCAACAATAGTCAAATCTTAATGCAAAATTGCGTTAAATCGGCACTTAGGCGACCTGACAAGACGGGCTTTCTATGTTTTCCGGACAGACGCTTACAAGTTGCGTTGGAAGATCGCGCCTCTTTGCATAGGGAAACTTCGGAGAGCCGTACGCATCTGCAATTTCTGACGAATTGTAGCCGGGAAACAATGCCAAAAGTAAGCGCTTCGAAATTGGAGCCAGAGTCACAATAGCCCACTCGCCAGGGTAAAAAGACTCCGTGGCGAGGCCATTCGCGAACACGACTTCATGGTTGGGCAGCATGAAATGAACGTAGGTGATCTTTCGAACACCGTTTGCAACGCGGACCGCTCCTCCTTCCAATTGGGCCAATTGACCGGCGCGCGCGAGGACCCGGTTTTGATTTGCGGATGATCTGACGAGAATGGCGTGTTGCCTTGAAAGGAGTAATCGTTCGTTGAACCCCGTCCATCGCGGTTCAAGCGCTATTGGTCGGAGTTCTGGGTGGACGGTGAGCGTTTCTTGTCCGAGTGTCCTCGAAGCGATCCAAAGGATAGGTTGCGCGCCATTGTCGAGCGTTGTCACGAGATCGCCAATTTGCAGGGTCTCGACAAGCCGTGCTCCATCGGGAGTGGTTATCATCGTGCCGGCGGTGAAGCAAGCAACACCCGGCGAACCCGGGTTGGGGGGCGTTGACTCGACCCAATCGCCATTGGCATCTCTAGCAAAGCTGGTTCCGTTAGGCCCACTGCTGTTGAGAGACTCACCCGTTCCGATTTGGGTCGTGCCTGGAAAGCCGGTCGGTGGCGACGGCGACGGCGGCGGTTGACCATAAGAAAACGCAATATACTCGCCAGTGGCTGTGTTGACGAGGTAGATAGTATCACTGCGCGATCCTTCACCATCTTCCAGGAAGTCGCCGCCGTCGGCTAGGCCCGCATCGTAGAATCCCGCAGGTTCCGTGCCGGCGTACTCACCGACAACGGTCGCGGTTCCGCCCGAAGCGATGGTGGCCCCCGATCCAAATGAATACAGCAGACCGCGGTCATCCGACCAGAGTTGATAGCCATCGAGCGAAATGGAACTGCCCGTCGTGTTCTGCAACTCAATGAACTCGTCCGACTTGTTCGCCGTCCCGTCGCCGTCGGTATCGAACCCAGATGGGTTATCGACGAGGAACTCGCTGAAAATTAGTCCTTCAAGTTTATCCGCCAAACGTGTCGCTCATCATTGAAGCTTGAGGTCGCAACTACCTACAGAAAAAAGAATAAAAATTGGTGAAAGGTTGCCCGAATGTAGACTTCAACAAGAACCCATGACACGATCCATCATGTTTCGACGAGCGTGTATTCGAAAGTGAACGCCGCCGTTCGCTGCACCTCGACGAACGGATAAAGAAGGCCCTAAACCGTCATCCAAGACCGGCCACGTGGAGGTCCAACGGGGCCAGCCAACCAAAGCCTACCCCACGGTCACACTTGACCTTGCCGCGCCATTGCGATGAGGTAGCGCGCACCTTTAGGAGCGCGTTTCATGTACAAGCCCGCCATTACCGGGACAGGCGTTTTCACCCCGGATCAGACCATCACAAACGACGAACTGGTCGAGGCCTTCAACGCCTATGCCGAGCGCTTCAACGCCGAACATGCTGATGCCATCGCAGCCGGTAAGGTGGAGGCAAAAGATCCCTCTTCCTCAGAATTCATTGTCAGCGCCTCCGGCATCGAGCAGCGCTATGTGATGGACAAGACCGGCGTTCTGGACCCTGCCGTGATGCACCCGCATCTGCCCGAGCGCAGCAATGATGAACCCAGCCTGATGGCCGAGATGGCGCTGGACGCGTGTTCGAAAGCGCTCAAACAAGCGGGTCGCGACGCGTCCGAGGTTGATCTGATCATCTGCGCTGCCTCAAACCACGAACGCGCCTATCCGGCAATTGCCATTGAAATTCAACAGCTTCTGGGCGCGTCCGGCTTTGCATTTGACATGAACGTTGCCTGCTCTTCGGCCACGTTCGGTATTCAGGCCGCGGCCGATATGGTGCGCTCGGGCTCAGTGCGCTGTGCCGTCGTGGTCAGCCCCGAGATTTGCTCGGCGCATCTGGAATGGCGCGACCGGGATTGCCATTTCATCTTTGGCGATGTTTGCACGGCGGTGGTGATCGAACGTGCCGAGGACGCCAAGGGCGCGCATTTTCTTGTGCATTCGACCCGCTGTGCCACGCAGTTTTCCAACAATATCCGCAACAACAATGGCTACCTGCGCCGCACGCGGGAAGGCCATATGGAAGATCGCCGTGACATGCTCTTTGTGCAAGAGGGGCGCAAGGTGTTCAAAGAGGTGCTGCCACTGGTCTCCGCCCATATTGCCCGACATATGGAAGACGAGGGCGTCGCGGCCAGCGACCTCAAACGCCTGTGGCTGCATCAGGCGAACAAGACCATGAATGATTTCATCGGTCGCAAAGTCATGGGCCGTGTGCCTGAGGCCAAGGAACAACCCAACATCCTGCAGGACTACGCCAATACCTCATCCGCAGGGTCGATCATCGCCTTCTCGAAATACTCCGACGATCTTCAATCGGGGGATACCGGGCTGATTTGCTCATTTGGAGCAGGCTATTCCGTGGGCTCGGTTCTGGTTGAGCGTGCATAGAACGAAGCGGGCCCTAGTATCAGCATTGCGCATGCCCGTGCGTTTCGGATAAACGCAGGCAAGGGAGACGCGAACTCATGGACAAAGCGGCAAGCTATTTAAAAAAGCACACCGAAAGCCTGGTGAAAGATGTGGGTATTGAACCTGCCTGTGAATTGACGGGCAAGTCCAAGGCCACGCTCGGGCGGTATTACTCAGACCACGATGAGCACGCCGATCGTTTTATGCCAATCGATGCCGTTGCGGCCTTGGAAGCGGCGGCGTCTTATCCGCATGTGACAGCTGCTCTTGCCGAACTCAATGGGATGCAGCTCGACTTTGATGAGCGTCGTCCAAACAGCAACGAGTCCGGCGGGGTGAACAGCGATGTGATTGCGCTGAGTCAGCGGTTTGCGATGTTGATGGCTGAGTATCAACAATCCATTGAGGATGGTGTGATCACGGTGAATGAGGCCAAGCGTTTGCTGAAAGAAACCACGGCCCTGCAGCAGGTCCTGATCGACATGAAGCTGCATCTTGAGGAAGAATCCGGCTAACGCCCGCGCGCGAAAGGAACGGCACTTATGTCCAGCATCACACGCCACCATACTGGCGACCGCATGAGCCAGATCGTCATTCATGGCGATACGATTTATCTGGCAGGTCAGGTGGGAAATAAGGGCGACAGCGTTGCCGCCCAAACCCAGACCTGTCTGGACAAGGTCGACGCGCTTCTGGCCGAGGCCGGATCGGACAAGACACGCATTTTGCAAACCACCATTTGGCTAGACAATATGGGCGATTTCGCCGAGATGAACGGTGTTTGGGATGCCTGGGTGGCCAAGGGTCATGCGCCCGCCCGTGCCTGTGGAGAGGCCAAACTGGCGCATCCCGATCTTAAGGTTGAGGTCTTGGTCATCGCTGCACGCGGTTAGGCGCGACGTCCATATCCAAGAGCGAAAACACCTGCGGGTTGATCCGCATGGACCTGCTTTGCTGGTTGCGCTATCAGCAGGGCAAATACCGCAGTTGAAAGGTCCCGCGATGTCCGGTCACGGCACTCCAATTCCAATGAGCTCTCACGCCTCGAAAGGTCTCAAAGGGCAGGCCGATGTGCCGGGGGACAAGTCGATCTCGCATCGCAGCCTGATCCTGGGGGCGATGTGTGTGGGTGAAACGACGATCACTGGTCTTCTCGAAGGTGAAGACGTGCTCGACACGGCCAAGGCGATGCGCGCCATGGGGGCAGACATCACGCGAGACGAAGATGGGACATGGCACGTGTACGGCGTGGGCGTCGGCGGCTTTGCCGAACCCGATCAGGTCATTGACTGCGGCAATTCCGGCACCGGCGTCCGCCTGATCATGGGCGCGATGGCCACGTCGCCGATCGCCGCGACCTTCACCGGTGATGCCAGCCTCAACAAACGCCCCATGGCGCGGGTGACGGATCCTCTGGCGCTCTTCGGTGCGCAAACGGTAGGCCGCTCTGGTGGGCGGCTTCCCATGACGGTTATTGGCGCACAAGATCCGATCCCGGTGCGCTACGAGGTGCCGGTGCCCTCGGCGCAGGTGAAGTCCGCCGTTTTGCTGGCGGGGCTGAATGCGCCGGGCCAGACGATTGTCACCGAACGCGAGGCGACACGCGATCATAGCGAACGCATGCTTGCCGGGTTTGGAGCTGAAATCAGCACAGAAGTCACCAATGAGTGTCGGATCATCACCCTCACAGGCCGCCCCGAGTTGAAACCGCAGAGCATTGCGGTGCCACGTGACCCCTCAAGCGCCGCCTTCCCGGTCTGTGCAGCACTCATCACCGAAGGATCTGATGTGCTGGTGCCCAATATCGGCCTCAACCCAACCCGCGCGGGCCTCTTTACCACGCTGCGCGAGATGGGCGCGGACCTGACATATGAAAATGAGCGTGAAGAGGGCGGTGAGCCTGTGGCGGACCTGCGTGCACGGTTCTCGCCGGATATGAAGGGCATTGAGGTGCCGCCTGACCGTGCCGCCAGCATGATCGACGAATACCCGGTGCTCTCGGTTGTTGCCGCGTTTGCAGAAGGTCAAACAATGATGCGCGGCGTGAAGGAACTGCGCGTCAAGGAATCGGATCGCATTGATGCCATGGCCACGGGCCTGCGCGCCTGTGGTGTGACCGTTGAAGAAGGCGAAGACTGGTGGAGCGTCGAGGGACGCGGCATCGGCGGTGTGCAAGGCGGGGCCACCTGCGCCAGCCACCTGGATCACCGCATTGCCATGTCTTTCATGGTGCTGGGCCTCGCCACCACCAAACCGGTGACCGTTGACGATGGCAGCCCGATTGCCACATCCTTTCCGATCTTTGAGGATTTGATGGGGTCGCTTGGCGCGGATATCCGCCGCGACTAACCATGTCTGATCTCGGCGCCCTGAGACATGAGGGCATCGGCCACATCCTGAAACCCGCCCGGCTGAGCTGTTGCAATCCCATCGGCCACAAGTGTGACGTCGTAACCGCGGTTCAGCGCGGCTTGCGTCGTCCTTGCCACGGCATGAGCCCCATCCCGCCCCATGATCAGAAGGTGGCCCACGTCCAGCACCTGCAACAGTGCATCAAGCTCGCCTGTTTCAAATCCGTCTTCCACGCGCTTTAAGACTGTGTGATCGGCCAAATTGGCAAATGGCGTGGCCAACTCAGTGCCTGGCTTTCCCTTGATCAATCCCGCTTGGTGCTGCAGATGCGCGACGAGACGTGTGCCAATCCCGGACCATTCATGACGCAAAGCAATCACCGGAATGTCGTCGCGCTGGGCCAGCGCCACTTCACGGACCACGGCTGTCTCGACCCGGGATCGCATAGGAGCTTCATAGTAGGCATCATCCCAGCAGGCTGCTTGGAAATCCACCAGCAAAAGCGCATGCCCGGGCCGCCTGTCAATCACCACACCATCTGAAGCGCGCACCATGTAACGCGCGGAGGCCCAAAGCCAAATCGCAAGACCGAGCAACAGAAAGAGGGACACAGACCAAAACATGTCATCACTTTTTGACGGAAAGCGTCATAGATTTAAATGTGCAAAATGAATGTAGAACACCCACCTTTGCCAGGAGTGTTTCGTTGAGAAATCTGGTGATGGAAATTTTGCAAATTTTCTAGCTGTCGGAATGACGCCAGCGTACCAGATTATGCCGGTTGCAGTCTGTCGCATAAGCTGGAACAGACTATGTTGCTGCGAAACCAACCTTTTGGCCAAAGGTCTTTAGAAGATGAGCGAGACAGACCCTCTTGTTGTGTTCACACCGTCGGGCAAGCGCGGGCGGTTTCCGGTGGGGACGCCGATCCTGACAGCGGCGCGTCAGTTGGGCGTCGATCTTGACTCGGTCTGCGGTGGGCGCGGGATATGCAGCAAATGCCAGATTACACCCAGCTATGGTGAATTCCCCAAACACGGCGTGACCGTGGCTGATAGTGCGCTCTCGGAGTGGAACAGCGTCGAGGCCCGCTATGACGAAAAACGCGGGCTAATATCCGGGCGGCGTTTGGGATGCCAGGCGCAGGTCATGGGGGATGTGGTCATTGATGTGCCCCCCGAAAGCCAGGTGCATAAACAGGTGGTGCGCAAACGCGCAGAAGCGCGCGATATCGTCATGAACCCCTCGGTTCGCATGTACTATGTTGAAGTAGAACAGCCCGACATGCACGAACCGTCGGGTGATTTGGAACGGCTGGCCAAAGCGCTTGAGGAACAATGGGACATCGCGGGCGCAACGGCTGATCTTGGTGTGTTGCATGGTCTGCAGCCGATCCTGCGCAAAGGCGAGTGGAAAGTCACGGTTGCAGTGCAGCAGCACAGTGAAGGCCAAACACCAAAGGTTATTCAGGTCTGGCCCGGATTTTATGAGGGTAAAATCTTTGGTTTGGCGGTCGATTTGGGCTCAACCACGATTGCGGCGCATTTATGTGATCTGACGGACGGAGAGGTCGTGGCCTCATCGGGCATCATGAACCCGCAAATCCGCTTTGGCGAAGACCTGATGAGCCGGGTGAGCTATTCGATGATGAACTCAGGCGGGGCTGCAGAAATGACTGCGGCTGTCCGCGAGGGAATGAACGCGCTTTTCGATCAGATTTCCCAAGAGGCCGAGATTGACAAGACACTGATCATGGATGCGGTGTTTGTCTGTAATCCGGTTATGCATCATTTGTTCCTCGGGATTGATCCCTTTGAATTGGGACAGGCGCCATTTGCGCTTGGCACGTCGTCTTCGCTGAATTTGCGTGCGCGTGATCTTGATCTCGACATTCACCCAAATGCCGACATTTACATCCTGCCTTGTATCGCAGGACATGTTGGAGCCGATGCGGCCGCGGTCGCCCTTTCCGAAGCGCCCGACAAGTCCAAGGATCTTGTTCTGGTCGTTGATGTGGGCACCAATGCCGAGATCCTGCTGGGCAATGCGGAAAAGGTTCTGGCCTGTTCGTCTCCCACCGGCCCTGCCTTTGAGGGCGCGCAGATCAGTTCCGGACAACGGGCCGCACCGGGTGCGATCGAACGCGTCGAGATTGATCCGACAACCAAAGACGTGCGCTTCAAGGTGATCGGGTGCGACCTGTGGTCCGACGAGGATGGCTTTGCAGAGGCAACAGAGGCCACGGGCATCACCGGCATCTGTGGCTCGGGCATCATCGAGATGGTGGCCGAGATGCGCCTGACAGGGATCCTTGATGGTCCTGGACTTATTGGATCCCCGGAACAGACCGGCACCTCGCGGTGTTTTCTGGATGGACGGACATATTCCTACATGGTCTGGGATGGCAGCGCCGAGGGCGGCCCGGTGATTACCGTGACCAACCGTGACATCCGGGAAATCCAGATGGCCAAGGCCGCGCTGTATTCCGGTGCGCGTTTGCTGATGGACAAGTTTGGCGTGGATGAGGTTGACCGCGTTGTGCTGGCCGGTGCGTTTGGTGCGCATATCAGCCCCAAGCACGCGATGGTTCTGGGTATGATCCCAGACGCGCCGCTGGACAAAGTCACCAGCGCAGGCAATGCCGCCGGGACAGGGGCGCGCATCGCTCTGCTGAACACGTCAGCGCGCCGTGAGATCGAACAGACGGTGCATCAGATTCACAAGATTGAAACGGCGATCGAGCCGCGTTTCCAGGAGCATTTCGTGAATGCCTCGAATATCCCCAACGCGGTTGAACCCTTTCCGATCCTGAAATCCATCGTCGATTTGCCAGATGTTAATTTCAACACCGGCGGTGATACTGGCGGGGAAGGCGGACGTCGCCGCCGCAGGCGCGGGTAAAACCTTTGGAAGATATCTTTGAGTGTGAACTCTACTTTGGATTGCATACATGCATTTGCGCCTTTATTTTAAGGCCTAAACGCATGTCTGCTGTGTTCACAAAATTTCAGGGGTGTCCTCCGAAAATACACCAATATTTGGCAGGTTTAGTAAGTTATCCCCAGCAGACACCCATATGATGTTACCAAGCTGCAGCAATCTGTGACCACGGGCCTCTTGAGCAATTATGGCTTTTTTGAGACATGTAGGCAGGGCCAACGGTAAGTAATCAGTTTTCTTTCACCAAATATTTGTATGCGAGTGTTGGCCCTTTTTTGTGCCAGTATTTGAGTTAATCGGCGCTGCCCTTGGAGACGGGGCGGCGCTTTTTCTTTTTGCGTCAGAGATCAAAGAACACCGTTTCGAAGTTGCCTTGCAGGTGAACGTCGAACCTATAGCTACGATCACCGGACTTTTGCGCCACTAGGCTTGCCCGGCGGTCTTCGGGCAGTGACAAAAGCACAGGGTCGACGGCGTTTGCCTCGGCCGCGTCGTCGAAATATACGCGTGTGTGCAGACCGATGTTGATCCCGCGCGCCACGATCCAAAGCGCCAGATGCGGCGCTTGGTTCCCAATCGGGCCCGGCTTGATCGTCTCAAACCGCCATCGCCCGGTCTCAAAATCCGCCGCTGTTCTGCCCCATCCGTGAAACCCGGACGCGCAGCCCTCCGATCCGGCTAACTTCCCTGTTGCATCTCCCTGCCACAGTTCGAACATAGCGTCCGTGACTGGCACGCCCGCCCCATCCAGTATCTGCCCTTCAATCACCATACGCTCTCCGGGCACATCCGGTCCTGCGATGCAGGCGCCCAACACGCTCAATGACCGCTCCAACCCTGCGGCCTCGGATGCCAACCCGATATGGACATACGGCCCGGCTGTTTGTGAGGCGGTCTCTGGTAAGGGGGTCTTGGTCATGTTCACATCCCCTCCGGCTTGTTCTCAAACACCGTCGCGCGTGACCCGCGCAACACAATGTCGAACCGGTAGGCAAGGCGATCAAACGGTGTGGCAGCTTCCAGATCAAGCCGCGCCACCAACCGGTCAATCGCGCCTTTATCCGGGATGGCCTGCACAATTGGGCAAAGCGCCACCAGAGGGTCGCCTTCAAAGTAAAGTTGGGTAATCAGGCGCTGGGGCAAGCCTGATCCCATGACCGAAACGTGGATATGCGCAGGCCGCCAACTGTTTTCAGAATTGGGCCAGGGATAGGGTCCGGGGCGCAGCGTGTGAAACCGGTAGTGTCCGTCATCATCACTGAGCGTGCGCCCGCAACCGCCGAAATTGGGGTCAAGCGGCGCGAGGTAGTCATCATTGCGATGCCGATACCGGCCACCGGCATTGGCCTGCCATATCTCGATCAGTGTGCCCGGCACAGGCCGCGCATCCTGATCCATCACGCGCCCATGCAGCAAGATCCGCTCGCCGATCGGTGCGCCGTCGCTTGCGTAGTTTTGCAGCAGATCATGATCCAATGGCCCAAGATCACCATGCCCAAAAACAGGCCCGCTCTCCGGGACGCACCCCTCCGACATTCGCACCAAAGGGGCCGAAGGCGCGCGCAGACGCGTGGTTTTGTAGGCAGGCGTCAGCGCCGGGGGCTGCACCGCCCAGTCACGTGCGCGATACCCGCTCATATCTCGACACCCATGTCGGAATAAACGGATTTGGCCAGCTTCAGCGCATGATTGGCGCGAGGCACTCCGGCATAGATCGCCACATGCATCAAAGCCTCGCGCACATCCTCAGGGCTGGCGCCAGTATTGGCCGTGGCACGCAGATGCATGGCAAACTCGTCGTCCATGCCCTGCGCCGCCAGCAAGGCCAGTGTCAACATTGACCGCTCGCGTAGGCTGAGGTGATCACTGGCCCAAACCGTGCCCCAGGCCCCTTCGGTGATCAGCTCCTGAAAGGGCGCGTCGAAACTCGTCTTGCTGGATTCGGCGCGGTCGACATGCGCATCGCCCAGCACACTGCGGCGCATATGCATTCCAGAGCTTTTGCGGTCTGTCATGGCAGCATCCTCTTTCCATTGACGCCAAACATGGCACAGCCTTTGGACACGGCCAATGGAGATTGACCTTTTGTATTGTGGCAAACAGCTTTTCATCGCCGTACCGGAGTTGTTATCAAGTGAGAATGAAGTCGCCAAAACGCACCAGAGTGCTGATCATTCTCCTCTTCCTGCTCACAGTTGCAGGAGCCGGAGCCGGTGTCTGGCTCTATGGCTATTCCCAAGCCCTCACACAGCTCGACAAACAAGGCCGTGCCGACCTCGCCCTCGCCTCGGACCGTTTTGCCGGAGAAATGCGCCGCCATCGGGAAATTGCTGTCCTGCTGGCCGACCACCCGCTTTTGGCGAATTTGGCAGAGGGGCGTCAGCCCGGCCCGGCTGTGACACTGTTGCAGGAAACTGCGGACAGAACCGGCGCCATGGCATTGATCTACACCGATACCGAAGGACGCATTTTGGCTAATGCCGGGGATGTCGCACTGGAACCTGCGGAAAGCGCGTACTTCAGACGTGCCATGAACGGCGCTCTTGGCACGTTCTTTGGGCGGCTTGGCCCGGACGGCCGTCGGGTCTATGCCTATGCGGCTCCGACTTTTGGCGATGATGGACGTGTCATTGGAAGCCTGATTGCGCTTGTGGATATCGCCGAGGTGGAATGGGACTGGATCGGAGGACAGCCGCCGGTCTTTTTCACCGATGCTGACGGACGTGTGTTCGTCTCCAACCGCTCCGAGCTTTTGAACTGGCGCACCAGCGATATGGCCGCTGGGTTGTTCCCTCCGGATACCGAAGGCGACATCATCCGTATGTATCGTCCATACCCGGATGTGTGGGCTCTCAATTTCGGAAGCTACCTGCCGTCACGCGCCCTGCACCTGTCGCGCCCAAAACCTGTGATTGGCATGACCGGCCATGTGCTTGTCGATGTGGCTCCGGCCAAACGCGTGGCAAACCTGCAGGCCGCCTTTTTTGCGGCGCTCTGCCTCGCCTTTGGTGCCGTGCTTTTGCAACTGGCCGAACGCAGGCGCACCCTGGCGCGCGACAACGCACTTTTGGAAAGCCGTGTGGCCGAACGCACCGCCGCGCTGTCACAAAGCAACACCGCCCTGCGCCATGAGGTGGTAGAACGCAAAGAAGCCGAAGCGGCCTTGAAAAAAGCACAGGCAGAATTGGTGCAGGCAGGCAAGCTTTCCGCGCTGGGTCAGATGTCAGCGGGTATCAGTCATGAGTTGAACCAGCCGCTCATGGCCATCCAGCAATTTGCCGACAATGGGGCTGCGCTCTTGCTGCGCGATAAACCGAAACAGGCGCAGGACAACATGTCCCGCATTTCGGCACTCGCCGCCCGTGCCGCGCGGATCATCAAGAACCTGCGCGCCTTTGTGCGCAACGAAAACGAACCGATGAGCAAGGTCGACCTTGTCAACGCAATCGATGCGGCTGTTGAAATGACCCAGTCTCGTTTGACCGAAGAAGGCGCCACGCTGGATTGGCAGGCTCCGCCAACTCCAGTTTATGTGCAGGGGGGTGAGGTGCGTTTGGGGCAGGTCTTTGTCAACCTAATCAACAACGCCGCGGACGCCATGACCGGCCAGTCGGAAAAGCAAATCAAGATCCGTATCGAGGCCGGTGCGCGTCTGGCCGTGACGGTGCGGGACACCGGGCCTGGCATTACCGATCCGGACAAGATTTTTGAACCGTTCTACTCCACAAAAGAAGTCGGAAATGAGGACGGCATGGGCCTTGGCCTGTCGATTTCCTACGGTCTGGTCCAAAGCTTTGGCGGCAAGATCACAGGGGTCAATGCCCCTGATCGCGGTGCGGTATTCACCGTCGAACTTGACCCCTGGCAGGAAGAGGCTGCGGCATGATCCGGGATGTGCTTATCGTGGACGATGATGCTGCGGTGCGCGATGCGCTCGCGCAGACGGTCGAGTTGAACGACCTTGTCCCGCGCAAGACGGGGTCCTTTATCGAAGCCAAGGATCATATCTCGCCCGGGTTTCCCGGCGTGATCCTGTCGGACATCCGCATGCCCGGTCGTGACGGGTTTCACCTGTTACAGCATACCCAAGAGATTGACGCTGACCTGCCTGTGATCCTTCTGACAGGTGAAGGCGATATTCCCATGGCGGTACAGGCCATGGGGCAGGGGGCCTTTGATTTTCTGGAAAAACCCTGTGCGCCGGATGCGCTCTTGCAGGTGCTAACCCGCGCGCTGCAGACCCGCACGCTGGTGATGGAAAACCGCCGCCTCAAGGCGCAGCTGGAAACAGGCGATCCCGCAGCTCGCATGCTCTTTGGGACCTCTCAACAGGCCGAAGACCTGCGCGCCCATGTGCGCCGCGTGGCCGTGATGCAAACCGAGGTGCTGGTCACGGGACCACCAGGCGCCGGCGTGTCCAAGGTCGCCGAGGTTGTACATCTGATGTCCCCGGCTTCATCGGGTCCCTACATTAAGCGCTCGGGCACGTCGCTGGATGCACCTGCCCTTGATGAAGCCCTTGAGGCCGCACGCAGCGGGAGCCTTTTCATTGACGAAATCACCGGACTGTCCCAACCCGCGCAATACGCCCTGTTGGACCGGCTTGATACGCAAACCGACACAAGGCTCATCGCTGGCACGACAGCCGATCTTGCCAATCTGGCCCAATCAGGCCAGTTCAACGCCGAGCTCTATTACCGCCTGGATGTCGCGCCTGTGCGTATCCCGTCCCTGGCAGAACGTCCCGAAGACATCCCTGTGCTCTTTGATCACTATGTCGCACAAGCCGCCGAGCAGGCCGGGTTGGACATACCGGAAGTGTCGCCTGAATACCGAGCCTCGCTCATGTCCCAGGACTGGCCGGGCAATGCGCGCTCGCTGATGAGTGCCGCCATGCGTTACGTTCTGGGCATGCCAGAGGATGTGGCCGAAGCCGCCGGTCTGGGCCTGTCCGAGCAAATGGCGCGGGTTGAACGCTCGCTTCTGATTGCCGCTTTGGGGCGGCAAAATGGTCGTGCCTCAGAAGCTGCCAAAGCCTTGAAACTTCCGCGCAAAACCTTCTACGACAAACTCGCGCGCTACGGCATAAAACCCGAAGACTACCGGCGTTCGTAATGCCTTACTTTCCCCTCCAGACCGGATCACGCTTCTCGGCAAAGGCCTTGGCACCTTCCAACTGATCCTCACTGGCATAAAGCACATCCACCGACCCGAACTGGCGCTTGGTGATCCTGTTCATCGCATCCTGAAACGTCATCGCCTCGGCCTCGCGCACAATCTCCTTGATTGCCGCGTAAACCAGCGGCGGTCCAGAGGCCAAAAGATCGGCCATCTCGCGTGCTTTGGCCATAAGATCCGCACCGGGGTGAATTTGATTGATCATCCCCCAGCGCGCCGCCTCTTCGGCATCAATCCAACGCCCGGTCAAAAGCATTTCCATCGCAATATGGTAAGGAATGCGCTTTGGCAGCTTGACCGAGGCCGCATCCGCCACTGTTCCAGACCGGATTTCCGGCAAGGCAAACTGCGCATGATCCGCCGCCAGAATGATATCCGCCGAAAGCGCCCATTCCAGGCCACCACCACAGCAAATCCCGTTCACAGCGGCGATCACCGGCTTGTTCATCGCCCGCAGTTCTTGCAAACCGCCAAAGCCGCCAACACCGTAATCGCCATCCACCTCATCACCATCCGCCGCCGCCTTCAGATCCCAGCCGGGGCAAAAGAATTTCTCGCCTGCGCCGGTGATAATGGCCACGCGCAGATTGGGGTCGTCTCGGAAATCACGAAACACATCCCCCATGATCCGGCTGGTTATAAGGTCAATTGCATTGGCCTTGGGGCGGTCCAGTGTGACCTCAAGCACATGGCCCCGCGTTTCAGTTTTAACCGGGTTGTCGGTCATGATGCCTCTCCAATTCTGATCAATGCGTCCACCGCAATGGCCTCTGTCTCCGTGCAGATCAGAGGATTGATTTCCACCTCTTCCAAACGTTCTGCATGTGCTGTCACATAGTCCTGCACGGCCAATACCGCTTGCGCAACCTTGTTCAGATCGCACCCCGCTTTGCCGCGATAGCCGTTCAGAACCGGTGCAATGCGCAGGGATTGCAAAGCGTCCACAACGTCATTCTCGGTCACCGGCAGCAAAAGCGACACCGTGTCAGACAGAATTTCCGTGAGTGTGCCGCCCGCGCCAAGCGTCAGCACAAACCCATGCGCCGGATCGCGCAGTACGCCGACCAATAGCTCGGCCACAGCGCCTGTGGTCATCTCTTCAACGAGAAACCCGTCGCAACGCATATCTTCAGCGGCTTTTGCAACCGCCTCGGACGTGGTCAGGTTCAGCGCAACCAGGCCTGCTTCGGTTTTATGCGCAACACCTGTGCCTTTGAGCACTACGGGACACGTCAATTGATCACACGCAGCAGCCGCCTCTGCGGGTGTGTTGGCTCTGAGTGCACTTGGAGTGGCAAGACCATGTGATGCCAACGCTGTTTTGGCCTGCGATTCCGAAAGCACATCCGGATTGACCGGTGCACCGGGCCTCAAGACCGGCAATGACTCTGGTGCCTCTGACCCACTGGCCGCCTCAATGGCGCTTAATGCATCATCGAGCCCGTGCATCGGAATCATCCCGGCCGCAATTGCGCGTCTGGCCACATCCTCTGACATGGCCTCTGGCAGGGTGGCCACCAATGCCAAGGGTTTCTGACTGCGCTGCATGACAATCGCACCAGCCTCGATCACACAGTCCCACGCGCTTGGATCACACAAATCCGCGCGCGGGAAATCGACAATGATACAGCCGATATCGGCCTCGCCTTCGAGCATTGCGGCAAAAACTTCCGCCATTCGTGGCGCATCGTTCCAGATAAACGTGTGGTAATCCAGTGGGTTGGACAGCGCGACCATAGGTCCTAACGTCTCTCGCAAACTTTTGAGCTGTGTCGCTGAGAGCGCGGGAAAGCACACGCCCCGGCCTTCCGCGCTGTCGGCCATCAGGCTGGCTTCCCCGCCCGAACAGGACATCGAGGCCAATCTGTTTGACCCCAGCGGCCCGGCAAAATGCAAGAGCTTCAAGCTTTCCAGAAAAGCGGGCAAGCTTTCCACCTGTGCAATGCCGAGACGTTTGAGCAGCGCGCGTGCGCCCGCATCGCTGCCAGCCAGAGAGGCCGTATGCGATACCGCTGCTGCCTGGGCTTGCTCTGACTTGCCTGCCTTGAGGGCCACGATACGTTTGCCAAGCCTTCGCGCCTCAGAGGCTAGGGCCTCAAATGCCGTCAGATCGCCAATACCTTCGATATGTAGACCCAGCGTGGTCACCCGAGAGTCGCGCAACAAGGCCAACCCGATCTCTGACAACCCGGTCTGCGCCTGATTGCCCGCCGTGGCCACATAGGCCAGCGGCAGACCACGCGCCTGCATGGTCACGTTGATCGCCATGTTCGAGCTTTGCATCACGATGGCCACGCCGCTCTCGACAGACCTGCCGCCATGCTGGTCTGGCCACAGCAGTGCACCGTCCAGGTAATTGATGAACCCATAACAATTTGGACCAAGAATCGGCATCGCTCCGGCGGCGTCCAGCAACGCCGCCTGCAAGTCCGCGCCATCGCCCATCTCTGCCTGCGCCTCGCGAAAACCAGAGGCAAAGCACACAGCCCCGCCTGCGCCCATCTCGCGCAAGCTCCGCACCATATTGATGGTCAGATTGCGATTGACCCCGATGAACACAGCATCCGGCACACCGGGCAGGGCGGACAGATCACAATAGGTTGCCACATCCGCCACTGCCTTTTTCTTGGGATGTACAGGCCACAAGTCACCGCGAAATCCCATCTTGAGGCATTGTTCGACAACGCTGGTGCACCATGCCCCGCCGCCGATGACCGCAATGGATTTGGGTTGAAAGAGGCGTTTGAGATCACGCACGGCCCATCCCTTTCACCAAAGAGTATTTTGCCTCCGGCAGGGATATTTGGGGCAAAAAGAAAGGCTTTCTTAACCAGTGCGGGGCAGTTTGAAGGGACGGTACAGGCGGGGACGCCGATGACCGTGCAAAGAGAAAGGTGACACCTTTTTCAAGGAAGGTGGGTCTCGACGCACCTTCCTTTCTTTTTGCTGCAAATATCCTCGCCGAAGGCATCAAAACTTTTACGCCCCCAATGGTCGCAAAAGCTCACGGCTGATGATGTGTCGCTGGATCTCGGACGTGCCGTCCCAAATACGCTCCACCCGCGCATCGCGCCAGAACCGTTCAATCGGGAAGTCATCCATCAGCCCCATGCCGCCAAAGATTTGCAACGTCGCATCCGTCACCCGCGCGAGCATCTCGGAGGCATAGACTTTGGCCGAGGCAATCTCGCGGTTCGCGGGAAGGCCCTGATCCAGACGCCATGCTGAAGCGAGGGTTAGCCAGTCCGCTGCGTCGATTTCGGTGATCATGTCGGCAATCTGAAAGCTTACACCTTGAAATTTGCCGATCTGTTGGCCGAATTGCCGACGCTCGGCGGCATAATCGAGCGCATAGTCAAACACGCGCCGCGCCCGTCCAACGCTCATGGTAGCCACAGTAATGCGCGTGGCGTAGAGCCATTCGTTCATCACCGCAAAGCCGCCATCGACCTCACCCAGCACCTGCGCATCAGGCAGCCGACAATCGTCAAATTCCAGGATCATGTTCTTGTAGCCCCGGTGGCTGACGGACTTGTAGCCATCGCGAATGGTGAACCCCGGCGTGCCGCGATCCACCAGAAAGGCCGTGATCCGTTTCTTGGGGCCTTTGGGCGTGTCGTCCTCACCCGTCGCGATAAAGACGATGATGAAATCGGCATGATCCGCCCCCGAGATGAAATGCTTCGTGCCATTGACAACCCAATCGCCGCCATCACGCCGCGCTGTACATTTCATCCCCCGGACATCTGATCCCGCATCCGGCTCGGTCATCGCCAGCGCATCCATCCGCTCGCCGCGCACGGCAGGCAGCAGATACCGCTCCACCTGCTCCCCCTCACAGGCCATCAGGATATTCTGCGGTCGGCCAAAGAAATGCGTCAGCGCCATGGAGCCCCGCCCCAATTCGCGCTCGACCAGCGCAAAATCCACATGGCCAAGACCCGCGCCGCCTACACTTTCGGGGAAGTTACAGGCGTAAAACCCAAGCTCCATGCATTTGCGCTTGATCTCTTCGCCGATCTCCCGCGGCACATCTCCGGTCCGTTCCACGACCTCTTCATGCGGATAAATCTCGTTCTCGACAAAGCTGCGCACGGTCGAGACGATCATCTCCTGTTCTTCGGTCAGTCCAAAATGCATCTCTCACTCCTTCGCGTGCAGGGTCGCCAGTGTCTCGACGCGTGCCACCACATCCGCAGGCGGCTCGCAGGTCCGCCGCGTCTCAAGGCTCACATGCAGCATCAGTTGGTCACAGGTCGCCATGACTTCACCATCGCTGGCGCGCTTCATTTCGTGAAAACAGCGCAGCTTCTTGCCACGCCCCTCGGTCACGGCGGTATGCACGACCACGCGCTCTCCGGCATGTGTTTCGGCCAGATACTTCACCGTCGTCTCCACCGTGAAATAGCTCAGCCCTTGATCGGTAATATAGGCTTCATCCGCCCCCACAGCGGCCATCACCGCCTCAGCCGCATCGCTAAAAATCTGCCCATAGCGGCCTTCATTCATATGCCCGTTGATATCGGTCCAGTCGATCGGCACGACCCGGTCCTGCGTGACCATTGGCGCGGCATCTGAGGGCACCTCGCGCAACACATCATCATGCGCCCGCGCCACAGCACCCGCACCCCAGTTGGCGCGCTTCATTGACCGGATGATGCCGATCAGATTGTCATCCCGAATGGTTTCCAACGCGCGGGGTCCAAGCCCTCCGGCCTGTGTGTCACACTGATCTCCAACCTTGTTCACGAAGTCATCCGTCAGCTCCGGCACATCCATCAGCTTGGTCCAGGGCCATTTCAGGCAAGGTCCGAACATCGCCAGCATGGCACGCATACCACCTTCGCCCCCGGCCAGATGGAAGGTCTGCATCGTGCCCATCTGCGCCCAGCGCAGACCTGGGCCATAGGCAATCGCCGCATCAATCTCGGCCGCTGTGGCCACATCGTCATGCAAAAGCCAAAGCGCCTCGCGCCAGAGTGCCTCTTGCAACCGGTCCGACAGGAACCCTTCGATCTCGACCCGGCAATGCAACGGGTACATCCCCAACCCGCTATAAATCTTCTTTGCCGTCTCGATATGCGCGGCGTCTGTCTGTTTGCCTGCCACAAGTTCGACCAAAGGCAAGAGGTACACAGGGTTAAAAGGATGTGCCACGATCAGCCGACCGGGGTGCGCCATCTCGGCTTGCAGGTCACTGGGCATAATGCCTGAGGTGGATGAGGCGATGATCCCGTCGGTGTTCACCGCCTCAATCTGGGCATAAACCTTGCGCTTGATATCGACCCGCTCCGGCACCGCCTCGACGATCAAAGCAGCCCCTTCAGCGGCTTCTTCCAGTGTGGCGCACAAGGTCACGTTACCCTCTTCAGGCAGCGCCACGTCCACCACCATCGGCATTGCCCGACGCGCGTTGGTCATTACCTCACTGATCTTTCGCTCGGCCTCAGGATCGGGGTCAAACACCCGCACGTCCCATCCGTTTAACGCAAACCGCGCGGCCCAGCCTCCGCCAATCACGCCGCCGCCTACGATACAGGCACTCTTTGTCATGGGTTGGTCATCCTCTATTTCTGGATCATCCGAAGCGTGTCATAGCCGTTGAAAGAAAGGATCTCGCGCGCGGCGATGATCCGGTCTTCGCCCTCAGTGGGCTTGCGATCAAGCACCCAGCCATAGCTCCCATCCGGTGTGCCGATGGCGGCGGTGCGAAAGCCTTCATCGACCCAGATCACCCAAAGCTCAAAGCTGTCACCGCTGCCGTTGGTCAACCGATAGCGGTTCTGTCCAAGCGGCGCGCTGCGCCAGACTTCTGCGCTGGTCTCGCAGTCGCCACTCAAAAGGCAGTCAGAGCGCAAAAATTCCACCGCCGGAGCGCCGTTCAGGTTTTCGATGAACGTGACCAGCGCGAGACTGCGATCCCCCGGAAAATGCGCCCGCATGTGCCATGGGCCAGCAAGGTCGGCTGCTGTGCCGCGTGTGGTCACGGTCAATGGCACCGACGTATCGCGGAAACCGTCATCGACCGGTGTCCTGCCAAAACAGCCTGAAAGGCTTATCAATGCAGCAATTGCAAAGGCCAGTTTAGTGGTTCGTTTCATCGGCCTCTCCTTTGCGCATCTTCCGGGTCGAGTGCTGGTGGGGATGCGGCCATTCTTGCCTGAGAAAAGGAGCAACACCATGAATATTCAGTTTGTCGGACTGCCCTCGCATCAGGTCGCGCAGACCAAGACCCGCGGTTTGGATGCCTATGACAACCCGATTGAGACACATTGCTCGGACGGCGAGGCGTATCCCTGTCGGCATTGCCTGGGAGAAACGCCAGCGGGAGAAGACTATCTGATCCTCGCATGGCGGCCTTTCGAGACGTCAAACCCTTATGCTGAGACTGGACCGATCTTTCTATGTGCGGCAGATTGCAAGGCAATGGCACCATCAGATAAAGTGCCGACGATCCTTGTGTCTCCGAGCTATCTGGTGCGTGGTTATTCCAAGGATGAGCGGATTGTTTATGGCACGGGTCAAGTCGTCCAAACCTCAAAGATCGCGGCGTATGCGCGTGAGCTGTTGGCCGATCCGACAATCGCCTTTGTCGATGTGCGCAGCGCGTCGAATAACTGTTTTCAATGTCGAATAGAGCGTACGTAAACCCCGCCATCACACTAACGTCTCCGTATGTCCATCGATGTTCAGAACTTGACCGGAAATCTTGGATGCCGCAGGTGAGGCCAGGAAAAGAACAGTGTCGGCCAGATCATCGGCACTCACCCAGGATCGCAGGCTCACGCCTTTGACATATTGCGCGCGCACCTCGTCCTCTGGCTTTCCGCTCGCTTTGGCCTCCATCGCCACCACGCGGTCCATGCGCGCGCCTTCGACGGCGCCCGGCGCAATCGCGTTGACGCGCACCCCGGCGGGGCCAAGCTCCATCGCCAGTGTCTTTGTGAGGCCCACCAAAGCCCATTTGGCCGAAGAATAGGGCGCGCGATAGGGATGCCCCCATTGCCCGGAGGTTGACGTGGTGATCACAATCAAGCCGTCACCTTGCGCTCGCATCACACGCGCCGCCCAGCGACAGGTCAGGAAGGCGCCATGCAGGTTCACCGCGATACAGTCCTGCCAGGCCTGATAGTCCAAATCTTCGATCAGGCCCGCAGGCCCGCCGGTGCCGGCATTGGCACAGACCACATCTGCGCCGCAAAAGGCCGCTTCGACCTCTGCCAAAAATGCCTCCATCTGGGCGGCGTCTGTTACATCCGACTGACGTACGATCATGTCCGGATACGCCTCAGCCATCTCTGCCACCGCATGCGCATCCGCATCGCAGACCGCCACACGCGCACCTGTTTCGGCAAACCGTTCCGCCAGCCGCTTGCCGATGCCCGACGCCCCGCCGGTGATCACCACGCGCTGGGTCATAGGGTGCGGCCAGTGACGGCGTCAGTGAAAACACCGACGCAATACCGACGTGATACCGACGTGATACCGACGCGCATTCTTTACACCGGAGCGCGCTTGGTCAGGCCAAGCTTGTCTCGCACCTCTTGAGGCCCGATCACGCGCGCGCCAAGTCGTTCGATTATCTCCACCGCGCGTCCCACCAGTTGCTCATTGGTGCCCAGCACGCCCTTGTCGAGCATAAGGTTGTCTTCCAGCCCGACCCGCACATTGCCCCCCGCCAGCACAGCGGCGGCGACATAAGGCATCTGGTTTCGACCCAGACCAAAGGCGGAAAAGGTCCAGTCCTCGGGGACGTTGTTGACCATCGCCATGAACGTATTGAGATCATCAGGCGCACCCCACGGCACGCCCATGCACAGCTGCACCAGGGCTGGGCTGTCTAGAACACCATCCTTAACCAGCTGTTTTGCATACCATAAATGGCCTGTATCAAACGCCTCAATCTCGGGCTTCACACCCAGATCGGTCATCATCTTGCCCATCGCCGTCAGCATGCCCGGCGTGTTGGTCATCACGTAATCGGCCTCGGCAAAATTCATCGTACCGCAATCCAGCGTACAAATCTCCGGCCGGCACTCAGCCACATGCGCCACGCGCTCTGATGCACCGGCCATGTCTGTTCCGGCCGGGTTTACAGGCAGCGGATGTTCCACATCGCCAAAAACCATATCCCCGCCCATGCCAGCCGTCAGATTGAGAACAACATCCACTTCGGCATCCCGTATACGGTCGGTCACTTCCCGAAACATCTTTGGATCGCGAGACGGCACCCCCGTCTCTGGATCCCGCACATGGCAATGCACCACCGCCGCGCCCGCCTTCGCCGCCGCAATGGCGCTGTCAGCAATTTGCTGGGGGCTGCGAGGGACATGTGGGCTTTTGTCCTGTGTACCGCCTGATCCGGTGACGGCACAGGTGATGAAAACCTCGCGGTTCATGGCAAGCGGCATCTTTTGTCCTCCCAAACTCAGTCGCAGCAGCGTATCGCGCTGGCCTGAGTCGAGAATTTGCAGTAAATGACAAAAATCATGCCAGAATGGACAAAATCAACATCCCAGCCCACCAAGGTCAGCTTGCTTCTCTTTGATCAGTTTTCCAACCTGTGTCTGGCGAACTGCATCGAGCCGCTGCGCGCGGCGAACATGCAAGGGGACGGGCAGGTGTTTGACTGGTCCATCCTAAGCCCTGATGGCGCGGCGTGTCGCTCCTCAAGTGGGCTCGAGGTACTTGCGCAGGCAGAGCTATCGTCGCTCAAAGCGACAGACTATCTGTTTGTGATGGCCAGCTACGGGCACGACCGGCACGACGCACCAAACACCCGCAGATTGCTACGCGCTGCGGCACGAAAGGCTGACAGAATTGTCGGTCTGGACGCAGGTCCATGGCTATTGGCGTCAGCCGGGCTTCTGGATGGGCGGCGGGCGACGGTACACTGGGACTTGCTTGATGCCTTCACCGAACGCTTTCTGGCTGTCGAAGTTGAACGGGCTCGTGTCGTAAAGGACGGCCAAATTGTAACTTGCGCCGGGGCGATGTCTGCACTCGATCTGACATTGGACCTGATTTCGGACCATCTTGGCATGGCTGCAAGGCTTGAGATTGAGGCGCTCTTTTTGCACGGTGATCCGCCTGTGGGCCAGGCGCAGCCGGCGCGGCTCTCTGATCCTCTCGTGCACCGTGCCTTGCAATTGATGCGTGACAGTGTGGAAAAACCGATGCCGCTGACGCAGCTGGCCCGCGCGTTGTCCTGTCAACCGCGCACACTGGACCGCAGGTTTCGCGCTCGGCTTGGGGCATCGCCAGGCAAAGTCTACCGCCATCTGCGCTTGGCTGCCGCGCGCAAGCTCATCGAAGACAGCCCACTTGGCATGGCCGAAATTGCCGTGCGCTGTGGCTACGACTCACCAGCGGCTCTGACACGGGCGATTGGGCAGCGGTATGGTGTGACACCTCGGATGCTGCGCCGTGGTTGACAGGTATGTGCGTGCTGACCACTGTGCGCACTCATGGAAAAAGACGCACAGACAGTTGCAATCGTCGGCGCAGGCATCGTGGGGGTTTCCACGGCCATCTGGCTGTTGCGCGAAGGGCATGATGTTCTGCTGATCGACAAGGCGGGTCCCGGAGAGGGCACAAGCTTTGGCAATGCCGGGCTTCTGGCGTCGGCGGCAACACTGCCGGTGCCCATGCCAGGCCTGTTGAAAAAAATTCCACGTATGCTTCTGAGCCGCAACGAGCCGCTCTTCCTGCGCTTGCCACATCTTCCCAAACTTCTACCTTGGCTCTTGCCCTATCTGCGTTTTTCCAACGAAACCGCCGCACGTCAGCGGGCCACAGACGTTTTTCCGATCATCGGCGATAGCCTTGCCGATCATCAGGCTTTGAGCGGCGGAACGGGGGCAGAGGGCTTTGTCGTTCCGTGCGATTATGCCTTTGGCTATCAATCAAAATCTGGCTACATGGCCGACCATCTGTCGTGGTCTGTGCGCAAGCAACAAGGCTTTGAGTGGGATGAGTTGAGCGGCGATTCCTTTCGCGATTACGACCCGATCTATTCGAATCTGATTGGATATGCGGCTGTGCTCAAAAATCATGGCCGGATCACAGACCCGGGGGCCTATGTCAAAGCGTTGGCCGCTTATGCTGAAGCACAGGGCGCACGGATTTTGCGGGCCGAAGTGTCGGATGTGGTGCGCGACACGGCTCGCGTGACCGGCGTGCGGGTGTCGGGCGACACGATCCCCTGTGACGCTGTTGTTCTGGCGGCGGGCACATGGTCCAAATCCCTTGCCGAAAACCTTGGTATCTCGGTGCCTCTGCATCCTGAGAGTGGCTTTCACATGGAGCTGTGGGAGCCATCGAAGATGCCGCGCTCTCCGGTTATGCTTGCAGCGGGCAAGTTTGTCATCACCCCGATGGAGGGGCGCATCCGGCTGGCGGGAATGGTGGGTTACGGCGGGTTCGATGCGCCACCGCCGCGCGCAGCCTATGAGCTTTTCGAGACGTATCTGCGACAGGCGATTCCCGGATTGACCTGGAAAGACAGCACGCACTGGATGGGACATCGCCCGGCGATGCGCGACTCGATACCCATGATCGGGGCTGTGCCGGGTGTGGCCGGTGCCTATACCGGCTTTGGGCATGATCATGTCGGGTTAACGGGTGGCCCGAAAACCGGGAGGATTCTTGCGCAACTCATTTCTGGCAAGACGCCCAACATCAATCTTGCGCCCTACGCCCCCGAACGGTTCACGCCTGGTTTGAGACGTTAGAACGCACCTGTGCCCAGCAAAGCCTTACGAGATTGACCAAGGTGATGCAAAAGCGGCGCACCTGTGTCTTTTTGCCCGATCCCGAGTCTTTTCTTCGGGAATTATTGAGCCATATACGAATCGTCATCTGACGGGTAAACACATAGAACTCAAAGATCAGGAACGTCCGTGTCTCTCTTCCTCGTTGTCGCACTACCCTTTCTAGGCGCGCTCCTGCCGGGGCTAATGAACAGCGCGGGGCGTCAGGCCTGTGCCGGGGTCACATTTATCGTTTCGCTCGCGGCTTTCATTGGATTGATCTCCAATCTCCCGGCCATGATAGCAGGCGAGGTGGTTCAGGCGCGGGTTGAGTGGCTGCCTGCGCTGGGCTTGAATTTCAATCTGATGCTGGATGGGCTGGGGTTCTTCTTTGCGTTCTTGATCCTGGGCATCGGCCTTCTGATCATCACATATGCCCGCTACTACCTGTCACGTGACGACAATATGGGTGAGTTTTTCACCTATCTTCTTCTGTTTCAGGGCGCGATGGTGGGGATTGTCCTATCGGATAACATACTGCTTTTGCTTGTGTTCTGGGAGCTGACATCCCTCTCATCTTTCCTGTTGATCGGGTATTGGAAACACTTGCCCGAAGGACGCCAAGGCGCGCGGATGGCGCTGGCCGTGACGGGTATGGGCGGTTTGGCGATGATCGCGGGCATGCTCATACTGGGCAATATCGTCGGCAGCTATGACCTTAGTGTGATCCTGGAAAACCGCGAGTTGATCCAGGCCTCGCCGCTCTATGTTCCGGCGCTCATCTTGATCCTTTTGGGCTGTTTCACCAAATCGGCGCAGTTCCCGTTCCACTTTTGGCTACCACATGCCATGGCCGCGCCCACACCCGTATCGGCCTATCTGCATTCGGCCACGATGGTGAAGGCAGGGATTTTTCTGATGGCCCGCATGTGGCCTGCGCTGTCTGGCACGCCGGAATGGGTGATGATTGTCACCTCAGCAGGTCTGATCACCATGGTGCTGGGCGCGGTGATCGCGCTCTTCAAACATGATCTCAAAGCGCTCCTGGCCTTTTCCACCGTCAGCCATCTGGGTCTTATCACCATGCTTTTGGGCACCGGCACGGCCTTTGGCGCGCTGGCGGCGGTGTTCCACATCCTCAACCACGCCACCTTCAAAGCCGCGCTCTTTATGGCGGCGGGCATTGTTGATCATGAGGCCAAAACGCGGGATATCACCCGACTTGGGGGACTGGCCAAGCTCATGCCGGTGACTTTCGTCATCGCGACCATCGCAGCCTTATCAATGGCCGGTATCCCGTTCCTCAACGGGTTCCTCTCGAAGGAAATGATGCTCGAAGAGGCGACACACACAAGCCTGTTTGGCAGCCCATGGCTGGTGCCCGTGATGGCCACCATTGGCTCGCTTTTCTCGGCGGCTTACTGTTTCCGCTTCATCGGCCACACGTTCCTGGGTGCGGTGCGCGACGACTATCCGGCGCATCCGCATGATCCCGGCCCGGGCATGTGGCTGCCGCCTGCCATTCTGGTGGTCCTCGTCGTCGTCATCGGTGTTGCCCCCTTCCTGGCGCAACCGGCTGTGTTCTTTGTGACCGAGGCAGTGCTGGGCGGTACGGCCGAGATACCAATAAAATACATCAAGATCTGGCATGGCCTTGTGCCTGCGCTCTTTATGTCGATTGCCGCGGTTCTTGGTGGCCTGATCGTCCTTGCCCTGTTCAAACCACTTCTGCGCGCCTGGGATGCAACACCGCGCCCTGAGGCGAAGGTGATTTTCGAGGGGCTGGTCGAGGCTGTCGTGCGCGTGTCGCAATCCGTCATACTGAGGCTCCACAACGGATCTTTCTCGCGCTATGCCGCGTTCGCGTCACTGGCCATCGTCGTAGCCGGTTACTACGCCTGGCGCACCGGCACTGTCGGAGAGGCCACCCGCGTGATGCAGCCGGTGAGCCCAGTCGCCATGGCCGGTTGGGTGATGCTTGTCGCGGCAACGTGCGGCTTGGCGACCTTGCACCGCAACAGGCTTTTGTCCCTGGTGCTAATCGGCATTGTAGGTCTCATGGTCTCTGTCGGCTTTGTGTTCTTCAGCGCCCCGGACCTTGCGATGACGCAGATCACGGTTGAGGTTGTCACAATCATCCTGCTGCTTTTGGCGCTCAACTTCTTGCCCAATGCCACACCATTGGAAAGCACAGCAATGCGCCGCACGCGCGACATCGCGGTCGCGGTTGCCGGGGGGCTTGCCACAATGGGCCTCTCGATGCACTACCTGCTGCGGGATGCTGTGACCTCGCCGATCTCTGAGTTTCATCTGGCCAACTCCTACAAAGGTGGTGGCGGGACGAATGTGGTCAACGTCATCCTTGTGGATTTCCGGGGCTTTGACACCTATGGCGAGATCATCGTTTTGGGCATCGCTGCGTTGCTCATCTACGCGCTGACCGAAACGCTCTTGTCCGGTCCTGTGCGGGCACGGCTTCTCAATCGCGAGCCCAATCAACCTCAGGCGGGGGGACGGCATCCGATGATGATGGTGGTGCTCACACGGGTGATGATGCCGGTGGTGCTCATGGTCGGCTTCTACATCTTCCTGCGCGGCCATAACGAGCCAGGCGGCGGGTTTATTGCAGGTCTCATCGTGTCGATTGGCGTGGTGATGCAGTATATGGCCAGCGGCTTTACCTGGACGGCGGCGCGCATGCGGTACCCTTACCACGGCATCATCGGTGCGGGCGTCCTGATTGCTGGCCTGACCGGCATCGGGTCCTGGTTTGTCAGCAAGCCGTTCCTGACGTCCGACTTCACCTATGTACGCATTCCGCCGTTCCAGGAATTTGAACTGGCCACGGCGGCCCTCTTTGATCTTGGCGTGTTCCTGGCCGTGGTGGGGGCTGTGATGCTGTCTTTGGAAAGCTTTTCGCGTCTCGCCCGTCGTCGGGATGCGGTAGATGATGCCCATCCGATGGATATCGATCCGTCGCGCGATGATCCCCCGGAACCGAGTCAAACTCAAGCGACGGAGGCCTCCTGACATGGAATTTCTCGTCGCTTCTGCCATTGGCATTCTGACCGCTGCAGGGATCTACCTGGTGCTGCGCCTGCGCACATTCCCGGTGATCCTGGGTATGTCGCTCCTCACCTATGCGGTGAACGTATTTCTGTTTGCTTCTGGTCGCCTGACCATTGGCGCCCCGCCTATTCTGGTGAAAGGGGTTGAAACCTATACAGATCCGCTGCCGCAGGCGCTGGTCTTGACGGCTATCGTGATTTCCTTTGGCATGACTGCCGTCGTCGTGATGATTGCGCTCGGGGCGTATCTCAGCTCGGCAGATGACACTGTGAACGACCCCACGGATCCTGATCCTCAGCCCGAGGCAGAGGAGGACGTGGCATGACACATTGGATCCTCGCGCCGATCATCCTTCCCGCCATCTTGGCGCCCTTCATCGTGCTCGCCGCACGTTATCACATTCAAATTCAGCGCGTCTTTTCCATGGCGGGTGTTGTGGCACTGATTGCCATCGCCGCAGGTCTGGCATGGCAAGCCTCAGACGGTACCGTAACACTTTACCAACTGGGCAATTGGGCTGCGCCCTTTGGCATTGTCGTCGTGGGCGATCGGCTGTCTACGCTGATGGTTCTGCTGACGGCCGTGCTGGCCTTTTTTGTTCTGCTTTACTCCATGGCCTCGGGTTGGGATGAGCGTGGGCGGCATTTCCATGCTTTGTTTCAGTTCCAGTTGATGGGGATCATGGGCGCGTTTCTGACAGGCGACCTCTTTAACCTCTTCGTCTTCTTCGAAGTGCTGCTCATTGCCTCATACGGCCTTATGATCCACGCCGGAGGGCAGGAACGCCTGCGTGCAGGTGTGCAATATGTGCTCTTTAATCTGCTCGGTTCGACGCTGTTCCTCTTTGCGCTTGGCTCGATCTACGCTGAAACCGGCACGCTCAACATGGCCGATCTGGCACAGCGTGTGACGTTGATTGATCCCGAAGAAACAGTTGGCATCCGCGTGGCGGCGGTCCTGCTCTTGTTGGTTTTCGCCATCAAAGCAGCGCTCGTGCCGCTGCATTTCTGGCTGCCGTCAAGCTATGCCGAGGCACCCGCACCTGTCGCGGCCCTGTTCGCAATCATGACCAAGGTGGGCGCCTATGCGATCATCCGCGTCTACACCATCATTTTCCCACCGGATCTGGAGGTCACAGCCGGGCTGCACAATGACTGGCTCCTGCCAGCGGCGCTGATCTCGCTGACCATTGGCATGGCTGGTGTTCTGGCGGCGAAAAAACTGGACCGGCTTGTGACATTCTCGGTCATCGGCTCAATGGGCATGGTGATGGTTGCCATTTCGCTCTTTACAGCCGAAAGCATTGCGGCGGCTCTCTATTATATCGTGCATTCCACGCTGGCGGCGGCTTCGCTTTTCCTGATCGTGGACCTAGTGCGCAGCAGCCGGGAGCACCTTCACCTGACTGTGCTGCCACCGGTGGCGGGGGCGGCGCTGATCTCAGGTTTGTTCTTTGTGGCAGCCATCGCCATGGCGGGCCTGCCACCACTGTCGGGGTTCCTTGGAAAGCTGTTGATCCTTGATGCGTCTTTCACGTCTTCAAGTGGCGTTTGGGCTTGGGTTGTTATCCTGACAGGCAGCTTGGTGAGTATCGTCGGCTTTGCCCGTGCAGGCAGTACGGTGTTTTGGAAAGCCAAGAGCGTCGCGCCTGAATCTGTAGAAGACAACGAAGACGACACAGACGCGCCGAGCGCGCCTGAGGCACCAGCCACCATGTCTTATGTTGCAGTAGGCGGATTGCTTGCCTTGCTGGTCAGCTACACAGTCTTTTCTGGTCCCGTGCATGCCTATATGAGCGCCACGTCAGCGCAGCTATTCGCGCCGCAACCCTATTTCTCGACCGTGCTCGAAACACCGGGCAAACTGAGCAAACCCAAGGCGGAGGAGCACTGATATGGCCAAAGTCTTCAACTGGCTCTTTCCGCACCCATTCCTGACATTGCTGCTCACAGTGGTCTGGACGCTTTTGCAAAACGACATCTCGGCAGGGATGGTGGTGTTTGGCCTGATCCTGGGCATCATCATTCCGCGTATAACGGCCGTCTGGTGGCCGGATCGTCCCAGTGGCATACGGCTGTTCAAGCTCTTCAACTATTTGGTCATCGTGCTGTGGGATATTCTGGTGGCCAATGTGCAGGTCGCGTGGATCGTCCTGACCCGGCCCAATTCCAAACTGCGCCCGGCTTGGGTTGTGGTGCCTTTGGATCTCAAACAGCCCGAGGCGATTACTGTGTTGGCTGGTACGATAACTTTGACACCAGGGACAGTTTCCGCTGACATTTCTAGCGAAGGCCACAGCCTCTTGGTGCACACGCTCGACACCGATGATCCGGACAGTGTGCGCGACGAAATCAAGACCCGCTACGAGGCTCGGCTAAAGGAGATTTTCATATGACCGCCGCAATGGAGTTCATGAACATCGCCCTGACCATCGCCTTTTGCGCTGTGGCCATTTCGCAGGTGCTTTGCATGGTCCGGCTGGTGATTGGGCCGGACACGGGCGACCGCATTCTGGCGCTGGACACAATGGTGGTAAATGCCATCGGGATCATTGTTCTTCTGGGCATCTGGCAGGGCACGCAAATCTATTTTGAAGTGTCCATGATCATCGCCATGCTCGGCTTTGTGTCGACCGTGGCCTATGCGCGCTTCAAACTCAGAGGGGATATCATCGAATGACCCTTGATGCGATTTTGATCTATATCGCGGGTGTCTGGCTTTTGGTCGGAGCGGTGTTTGCGCTGGTGGGCTCTATCGGCCTGTTGCGGTTTTCCGATGCGATGACCCGCCTGCATGCGCCAACAAAAGTAGGCACGGTGGGTATCGGGGCACTTCTTCTGGCGGCGATGATCCACGCATTTGTCACTGGCGACGGTTCGATCCATGAACTGTTGATCATGTCATTCCTGTTCGTAACCGCACCAATTTCGGCCAATTTCATTGCCAAAGTGCATATCCATCGCCGTACGTGCGAAACACCCCCTGACCCGTTGAAAGACAAGACGTGGTCAACACTGAATGTGCCTCAGGACAAATCGCAGGCCGTCAAAGTCGAAGCGTAGTAGGCCGTTAAGCGGGGGGCACCTTCGCCCGACCGCCGTGATCTATGCGCGGGCGCGTTCGCGTTTCGGATCGTAGAATGGCGTGTCGCACACAGTCGCGGTGAGCCGCTTCATGCGCCCGTCCATTTGACCTACTTCAAGCACTGTGCTGTTTTCGGCATGCTCCACCGCCAGCCGTGCCAGTGCCATGGTCTTATCCATGATGGGGGAGCGTGTGGCCGATGTGATTACCCCAATCGCCCGCTCTCCGGCAAAGACATGCGCGCCATGGGCGGGCACATCGTCACTTTCAAAGCTCAGGCCTTTGAGCACTTTGCGCGGGTCGCGCGCATTGCGTTCCAAAGCGGCACGTCCCACAAAATCAGGCTTCTTGAGATCTACCGCAAATCCGAGTCCCGCTTCATACGCATCCACGCCGGGCGCGAATTCAGCGCCAGCGGCGGCAAGCCCGGCCTCGATGCGCAGCATCTCAAGTGCAGCACTTCCCATAGGTTCTATGCCAAACTCTTCTCCCGCAGCCATGAGCGCATCCCAAAGCGCCGGGGCATCGTCTTGCGTGCAGAAAAGCTCGTACCCCAATTCGCCGGTGTAGCCAGAGCGGGACAACATGAAGGGCACGCCTTCGCGATCATTGAGACGCGCCACCGTGACGCCGAACCACTTCACATGCTCCAATGCCGGAACTTGCGGCTGGGTGAAGACGATCTTTTGTAACACGTCACGTGAGTTTGGTCCTTGCAGCGCCAGATTGGGCAGGGCGCTTCCCATACCATGCACGCGCACCTGTAGACCCTCGGCCTGTGCCAGTTCCGACAGCACCCGCGCGCTTTCTTCTGTGCCACAACACCAGCGGAACAACTGTGGCGCGAGCCGAAAGAGCGTGCCGTCATCGATCACCGCGCCGGCATCATCGCACATCAGCGCATAGGTCCCCCGCCAGACGGCCAGCCGCGAAACATCCCGCGTCAGCGCCTTTTGCAGAAGCTTTTCGGCGTCGGGTCCAACGATGTCGTATTTGCGCAACCCGCTCATATCCTGAAGCGTGACCCGTTCGCGACAGGCCCAGTACTCGCCGATAGTGCCAACACTGGGAAAGCTCACCGGGGCCCAGAGATCGCGCGCAGATGCAAAATGCGATGTCAGCTTGGAGGTGCAGGGGTGAAACGCGCTTTCCTGGCTGATCGACATGGGCGCATCTTCCTTTTCGCGATAGGCCACAGCCCGGCGGATTGGGGCGTCTGGCTTGTAGATGCGCACATGCACATCCGTGGGGTTCCAGCCATTAATTGGATCAATGTCATCAGGACATGCGGTTGAGACACAGACCAGCCGGTCCATGGCCTGAAGGGCCACGTAGTCCCCAGGCCGGGAATAGCTTTCTTCACTCATCAGCGCGTGATGCGTGGGATCAATCCAGGTGTTCCAGAAAAAGTTGATCGCAGGCCAGGCCGCGCGCCGGTTCGCACCAAGAGGCGACAACGCACCCGAGATGTTATCCGAGCAGTTCACATGCCCCGGAAAGCCGCGCTCTTCGTAGCCCCGCGCGGTACAGGCCAGGCCAAACGTGTCGTGCCGCCCACAGGTGTCTTGGACAACATTCATCATTGGGCGCATGTCACGATCAAAGAACTTGTCAAAAAGCCCTGGTGTCGGATAGGCCCCACGCACCATGGACCGCGTCGCAGTGCTGTCGATCATCAGCTCTTCACCGCGGTCAAGCCCGTCACTGCGCAGTGCCATGAAATCGGAGCATTGCTGCCCTTCGACATCTATGATTTGCACAATCTCGCCTGGCTGCACCTCATAGGCGCGCGCGGTGCCGCGCGATACGGTGAACTCATCGCGCACTTCACCCAGCGGTGGCGGCAAAAGCAGGGATTGTGTCAGATTGGCCGGTTTGTGCGTGATTTCGGCAGCCCCGGGCGCGGCGTCGCGAACCAGCTCTTCGGCTGTCATTGGGTTGATGACCCACACATGGCAGGATGCGCGCGCCGAAAGCGCCAAAAGCTCATCCGTTGGTATCTGCACAACCGAAAGCGCCGCGTCTGCGGATCCGCCCTGCGCGGCAAACCAGCCCTTCAACTCGGCGCTGTCAAAACTGGCTGTTTCAAGTTGTGTAATCGCCCCCAGCCCCAGAAGGCCGGCATTTGCGCGGCCCTTGTCGTCAAGGACCAGAACATAGACCGGGCGCGCGTCATCATGTGGCGACACAGACAAAAGATCACCCGAAGACAGATCAAATCTGACAGCCTGCCGTGGGCCGATTTGTTTGCGAAACCGTTGGGACTTGTCGGGGAACCCTGCAAAGTTGCGACCATGCCTAGCATAGCCGATATTGCTGAACTCATGATGGACTGGTGTGGACACCACCGCCCGAACTCCGGTTTAAAACCACGCCGATTCAAAATTCGACAAAGGCCAGAGAGCGCAAGTCACTACGCGCTGTCAAGAGGTCATGCGCATGGCGTGATGCTATTCTGCCAAATGGCAGGCAACGCGGGTCGCTCCAACTAAGCGCATCTCCGGGCGCTCCTGACTGCAGCGGTCCACAGCCAGCGGACAGCGCGGATGAAACGCGCAACCTGTTGGCGGGTTTATGGCATCGGGAATTTCACCTTTGGGCGGATCAACCTCACGCCCAAACGCGTCCATCCGGGGTGCGGCGTCAAAGAGCATGCGGGTGTAAGGATGCCGCGGGTTGGCAAACAACGCGTCACGCGGCGCCTCCTCAACCAGACGGCCGAGGTAGAGCACGCCGATCCGGTCCGCCATATGCTGGACCACCGTGAGGTCGTGGCTGATGAAGAGATAAGTCAGGCCCAGGTCTTCGCGCAGGTCTGACATCAGGTTCAGAACCTGACTTTGCACAGACACATCCAACGCCGACGTCGGTTCATCGCAGACAATGATTTTGGGGCCCGAGGCCAGTGCACGGGCGATGCAAATCCGCTGTCTCTGGCCGCCGGAAAACTCGTGCGGATATTTCGAGGCATCCGCCGCCGAAAGCCCCACCTGTTCCAGCAAACGCTCGGCAAGACCCGTCGTGTCTCCCCCCGCGCCGCGACCGGCTCGGCAATGACATCGCGGACGCGCCAGCGCGGATTGAGCGAGGCGTAAGGGTCCTGAAAAATCATCTGAATGTCAGAGCGCACCGCATCGACCTTGGCGGCGTCGCGCTCAGTGGCCAGATCAACACCGCTGATCTCGACCGCGCCTTCGGAAGGCGGCACAAGACCGACCACAATCTTACCAATGGTCGATTTGCCAGAGCCGCTTTCGCCAACCAGCGCGTAAACCGTCTTTTCCTCAATGTCGAAACTCACATCCGAGACGGCAGTCAGAAGCGCCACGGGCAGCCGTTCAATCACACGGTTGAGCCAGGGTTTGGAAACATCAAAAACACGCGTCAGGTTACGCACCGAGATCAAAGCGCTCATGCGACCGACTCCTTTGCCGCGAGGGGAAACCAGCAGGCCGCGCGCCCATCGCATGTATCAAGGCGGGGCGAGGGGTCTTGCCGACACCGGTCCTGCGCAAAGTCGCAACGCGGATTGAAGGCACAACCAGTGGGCAGCGCACCCAGGCGCGGCATGGAGCCCGGGATTTGGCGCAGGCGCTTTTGGCCCTGGCTGGCCAGCGGGGTCGAGGCCATGAGACCCGAGGTATAGGGATGCTGGGCTTCGGTGATCACCTCGCGCACCGGGCCAAGCTCGGCCAGCCGCCCGGCATACATCACGGCCACGCGGTCTGCGGCCTCGGCAATCACTCCCATGTCGTGGGTGACGAGCATCACCGCCACGCCGCGCTCGCGGCAGAGCCGTTTCAAGAGCGCGACTATCTGGGCTTGCACCGACACATCGAGCGCCGTGGTCGGCTCATCCGCGATGACCAACTCCGGTTCAGCACACAAGGCCAACGCAATCACAACCCGTTGCCGCATCCCGCCTGAGAACTCGTGCGGATAGCTGTCGATCCGTTGCGCCGCCGCCGGGATGCCCACTTCTTCTAGCGCTGCAATTGCCCGTTTCAGCGCCTCGGCCTGACCGACATTGAGATGTTCCTGGATGGTCTCGGTGAGCTGGTCGCCCACGGTCAGAAGCGGATTGAGCGAGGTCAGCGGGTCCTGAAAAATCATCCCCATATGCCGCCCTCTGAGCCGCCGCAGCTTGTCCCGCGAGATGTTGTGAATGGGTTCCCCTTTGAGCAGAACCTCTCCCGACGTGATGCGTGCCGGGGGATCCAGCAGGCCGATGACCGCATTGCCGGTCATGGATTTGCCCGCCCCGGACTCGCCCACCACGCCCAGGATCTCCCCGGCATGGATGTCATAGCTCACCTGATCCACAGGGCGCAGAATGCCGTGCCGCGTGGGGATTTCGACAACGAGGTCGCGGACGGAAAGGATGGGAGTATTTGTCATCGCAACCTCGGGTTCAAAGCATCACGTAGCCAGTCGCCCAGCAGATTAATTGACAGCGCCAACGCCAGAAGTGTTGCCGCGGGGAACAACAAGATCCACCACTCACCCGAGAACATGAACTCCTGTCCAATTCGGATGAGTGTGCCAAGGGATGGCTTGGTGGGTGGCGCGCCGACGCCGAGGAAGCTGAGCGTCGCCTCGGCGATGATCGCCAGAGCCAGCGAAATCGTGGCAATCACCAGCACGGGGTTCAGCACATTGGGCAGGATATGCCGCAGCATGATCGAAAACCGAGACCGCCCGATGAGCTTGGCGGCCTGCACATATTCCTTGTTCTTCTCCACAAGCGTCGTGCCGCGCACCACCCGCGCGAACTGCACCCAGTCGCTCAGGCCAATGGCCAGGATCAGCACCCAGATCGCCATCTGATCGCGGTACTCGGCCGGCGTAATCCCCTTGGCAATCCCGAAGATCAGCATGGCCACAAGGATCGATGGAAAAGTCAGCTGCACATCGGCGATGCGCATGATGATGCTCTCAGTCCAGCCGCCCAGATACCCCGCGATCAGGCCAAGCGTGACACCAATGAGCATGGCCAGCAGCACCGCCGAGAACCCGACAAAGAGCGAGATGCGCATGCCATACAGGATCGTCGAGAACACATCGCGCCCCTGATCGTCGGTGCCCAGCAGGAAACTGTCCCCGGTAAAGGCATTGGCCTCCCCCGGTGGCGTGAACCCGTTCATCAGATTCAGAGTGGCCGGGTTAAACGGATCAAACGGCGCAATAAGCGGCGCAAAGACCGCTGCCAGAACCAGAACCAGAACAACGATGGCCGAAACAATGGCCACCGGCGCATGGCGGAACGACCACATGAAATCACTTTCCCAGATGCGTTTCATGCGCGAAGGGGCAGGAGCGGAAACCTGGGGTTCAGAAAGCGGTGCGTCTGTCATCAGTGGCCTCCCGTTGTGCGGTCCACGCGCAGGCGTGGATCAATGGCAAAATAGAGCATATCGACAATCAGGTTGATGCCCACGAACATCACCGAAATCATCATGAGATACGCGGCCATGACCGGGATATCCACGAACTGCACCGCGTTGATAAAGAGCAAACCCACACCCGGCCACTGAAACACCGTCTCGGTGATAATCGCAAAGGCGATGATGCTGCCCAATTGCAGGCCTGTGATCGTGATCACCGGCACCAGCGTGTTCTTCAGCGCATGGCGGAAATTGATCGCCCGGTCCTTGATCCCGCGGGCACGGGCGAAGCGGATGTAATCCATGCGCAGCACCTCCAGCATCTCGGTGCGCACCAGCCGCATAATCAGCGTCATCTGGTAAAGCCCCAGCGTGATCGCGGGTAACACCAGCGCCTGCAGCCCGCTTTGGGTGAGGAACCCGGTGGACCAGCCACCGATCTGCACGGTCTGGCCACGCCCGAAACTGGGCAGCCAGCCAAGCTCGACCGAGAACACGTAGATGAGCAAGATACCGATCAGAAAGGTCGGCAAAGACACCCCGATCAGTGAGGCGGTCATAATGATATTTGCCGAAACTCCGCGTTTTCGGATCGCGGTGAAAATCCCTAACGCTATACCGCCCAATAGCGCCAGAAGCCCCGAGACAAAGGCCAGTTCCAGCGTGGCGGGCAGGCGCTCCAACAAGATGTCGGCCACAGGCCGTCCCTGCCTGTAACTCAGGCCGAAATTGCCCTGCACGGCGTTTTCCAGGAATTTGTAATATTGCACCACGAAGGGTTGATCGAGGCCAAGGTTTTCGCGCAGTCGCTCTATGTCCTCAACTGTGCGTTCCTGTCCCAACATGTTCTCAATGGGATCACCGACAAAGCGGAACATCGCAAAGGCCACAAGCCCTACGACCAAAAGCACGAGTGCGGATTGCGCCACACGCCGGATGATATAGGCAAGCATGATCGTCCCCAATCAAAGCTGCATGCGCGTGTTGTTATTCTTTGGCATGCAAAGCGTAGGGCGGCCAGTCAGGCCGCCCCACAATGTCTTAGTTCATTTTGAAGAATTTGAACTTCGGATCGTCTTCCGGACTCACTTCGGTGCCGACCTTTTCGGTCATGCCCCAGTTGAGAACCTGGTGGTGGATCGGAATATAGAGCGTTTCTTCCTGCACAACGGTCCAGATATCATTGATCGTCGCATTGCGCGCCTCAAGGTCTGTCTCTGAGGCAAGGCTGACAATCTTGGCATCAAGATCCGGGTTGGAATAGCCCGTGCCGTTCCAGCTGCCGCGCTCTTCGCCACGGGTGTGGACGAGGAAGTTGAAGATGTACTCCGAGTCGTAGGTCGGAACACCCCAGCCCAGCATGTAGAAATCCGTTTCATCATTCTGGATAAGCGGGAAGTGCTGCGCTTTTGGCTGAGCATTAAGGTTCACGGTCACGCCGATTTGCGCCAGCATGCCCACGGCTGCCTGGCAGATGCCCTCATCATTGACATAGCGGTCGTTCGGACAGTCGAGTTGGATTGAGAATCCATCACCATATCCGGCATCCGCCATCAGCGCCTTGGCCCCTTCGACATCTGTTGTCGAGCTTGCGTCCATGTCTGCATCCCAGCCATTGACGAAGGGCGGTGCGATCATGCCCGCAGGCTGCGATTGCTCACGCATCACAACCTTCTTGATGGCATCGCGATTGATCGCCATGGACATCGCCTTGCGCACGCGTGCATCAGCCAGAGGGTTCTTGCCCTCGACATTGTCGTTGCGGATGTCTTCGTCACCCATGTTCATGCCGAAGAAGATCACCCGGTTTTGCGGCGCTGTTTTTACCACCAGACCGGCGGTGTCGGCCACGCGGCCAAGGTCCTGAACCGGCACGTCCTGAATGAAGTCCACTTCGCCCGAGAGCAGAGCCGCCACACGTGTCGCAGCGTTCTGAATCGGTGTGTAGACAATCTCGGTCACATCAAGCTGGAACTCGTCTTTGCCCCAGTAGCTTTCATTGGCCGACAGAACGGTTTTCACATCCGGCTCACGGCTGACGACCTGGAAAGGCCCGGTGCCGTTTGTGTTGGTCGAGGCAAATGTCGTTTCACCGCCAGCGATGTCCTGCACCGCTGTGGCGTTGTTCGCCTCGGTCCAGGTTTTGTCCATCATGAAGAGATTGGTGAGGTTGGCTGGCAGAATGGGGTTTGGCCCATTGGTGACAAACTCAACCGTGTGATCATCCACGGCGCGCACTTCGGTGATCGAGGTCAACAACTCTTTCATCGCGGAGTTTTCAGACTGCGCGCGGTTGATCGAAAACACCACGTCCTCTGCGGTGAAGTCGGATCCATCATGATAGGTGACGCCCTGGCGCAGGTTGAACACCCACACATTCGGGTCCCCTTCTTTCGGTGCCCAATCGGTGGCCAATGCGGCCTGAAATGCGCCGGAATGGTCGCGAATGATCAGCGGTTCATAAATCTGGTGCGCCAGCGTGTGGGTGGGTCCCTCGTTCTGCGCATGCGGGTCCAGCGTCAGCGAGTCGCCCGCGCGTGCCCAGCGCAATGTCTCTGCCGAAGCGCCTGCCGCCACTGTCGACAGCAACAGCGCAGCAAGAATAGTCTTGGTTTTCATAACAGTCTCCCTGATTGCGCTCCGGTCCAGGCATGTCCGGAGCTATCCCACGACAATATCCAAAGCATCACCGGCTGCAAGACACTTCGACTCTGGGTTGCGCAAGGGAAAGACAGAGGTTTCACGGAAATTGCCAACTCTTGACGACAAGAATTCGCGCGCCAGTGGCCTTCAATCTAGGTGTCGAGCGTCAATGTCACGCGATCTCCTGCAAAATACGTTCGCCCGTATTCTACCGGCTGTCCTTCCAGATCGACATTCACACCGGTAGATCGGAGCAGCGGATCTCCTTCTCGCATCTGCAGGTGAAGCGCCTGCGTCGCATTGGCCAGCACCGCCGTTAGACGTGTGGACTTGCGCGTGTAATCTGTCACGCCCGCAACACCCAAGGCCTCGGTCACACCTCGGTTCTCCAATAAGGCCCTCTCGATCCCGGGCAACCGCGTGATTGGAAACAGGCTCTCAAAAACAGCGATCGGCTGGCCATCCGACAAGGACAGACCGTGATAGGCGCAGACCAGGACTCCCTCAGCTATATCAAGCACTTGTGCCTCGCCCGCGGATGCTGTGCGGGTCTCGATATGAAGAAGGCGTTTTTGCGGTGTGCGGCCTGCGGCGAGCAGATTTTCGTGAAACCTGACGCGTTTACCAATTGGATATTCCGTGGGGCGAGCCGTTACAAAAGCACCTGATCCGCGCCGTGTGCGCAGCAGACCTTCGTCCACAAGTTTGGACACGGCATGGCGTACCGTGTGGCGATTGACGCCAAACTTTTTGGCCAGTGCCGCTTCTGTCGGGAGCTTGTCGCCGGGTGCGTAGAGACCTTCGGAGATATTGTCCCGAAGCGCCGTTGCAATTGCCAGCCAGATTGGCGTGCGGGCGCGGCCAGAGATGGGGGCATCATGCAAAGGTCAACATCTCCTCTGTTCAAACGTGGATGGTTTGATATGATATGTCTAGTTGTATAGTATATTGGCAAGTTGTCTACATGACCTCATACACACGTCACAATGCACACTGCCCTGCTTGGCCCGGCGCGCAGAGCAGAGCGGTGGCAGCATGACCCTCACGGTTTTCAGCGCGGTGATTTTCGCCGCGCTTTTGCATGCAGGCTGGAATGCGTTGGTCAGGGGTGGGCGTGACAAGACCACATCCATGGCGGCGGTTGTGGCGGGTCAGGCCTTGTTTGGCGGGTGTCTTGCCGCAGTGCTGCCGCTGCCTGCGCCCGAAAGCTGGCCTTGGATTGCAAGCGGTGTGGTCCTGCATATCGGTTACCAGTTCTTTTTGTCCGCAGCCTATCGCACTGGTGAGTTGAGCGAAGTCTACCCATTGGCGCGAGGGACGGCGCCGCTTTTGGTTGCCATAACATCCGTGACGATTCTGGGGATAACGCTTGGTCCGTTTGAGTGGATAGGTGTGATCCTGATTTCCTGTGGTCTGGCAAGTCTGGTGATTGTCCGAAGCAATGGACGCTTTCAGCTGCCGGCCAGGGGGACTTTGATGGCACTTGGGACGAGCGTCTTTATAGCGGCATATTCTCTCAATGATGGATTCGGCGCGCGCCTTTCCGGTTCCCCTGTTGCGTTCTTTGGGTGGCTGGCGCTAATCAATGGATTGGTATTCACCTCAATCCTTCCGTTTTGGCGGCCTGGTGCCCTACGTGCGCTGCCCGGCGCATGGCCTGTCGTGGTGATCGGAGGTGGTGCGTCCTTCGCGGCTTACGCCCTGGTGGTCTGGGCTTTCACGCAAGCGCCCATCGCAACGGTCTCGGCGCTGCGAGAGACATCAATCCTCTTCGCCCTGGCCATCGGCGTGGGCCTCATGGGCGAAAAGGTTAATCTCCGCCGACTTGTCGCCGTCTTCCTGACGTTGCTCGGTGCTATCGCTCTTCGGCTGGGGAAATCATCATGAAAACACCTGCCTTCGATTGCCGCAAAGCGCACGGGATCAAGGGGGCAATGGCGGTGAACTGCGATGATTGAATGTCTGTCTCACATCACCTTTGTCTGTCAGGATATCGACCGTATGGCCTTGATCCTGAGCGAGATGATCGGCGCCGAGCAAATCTATGCCTCTGATGAGAAGACTTTCTCTCTCTCGCGCGAAAAGTTTCTAAGCGCAGGCGGTCTTTGGATTGCGGTGATGGAAGGCCCATCCCTTTCAGAGCGCAGCTACAATCATGTGGCCTTCAAAGTCTCCGAGGCTGTTTTGGAGGAGGCAACCCAAAAGGCCGAAAGACTCGGGCTGGACATTCGCGCACCCCGTCCCCGGGTTCCGGGCGAAGGCCGGTCGCTCTATTTCTATGACGAGGACAATCACCTTTTTGAATTGCACACCGGCACACTCGAAGAACGCCTCGAAAGATATGCGCACAAAGACACGGCTTTGCTTTGACATTGACGGCAGTGGTGATCCTGTAGATCATTCTGAGGCTTCAGGTTCGAGTACAAACCAAAAGGCAAAGTGATGCGCGCGGCCATCGTCAGAGAATTCAACGAAGACCTGTCCATCGAAACAATGGCCGATCCGGCCTGTCCCGACGACGGCGTGGTGCTCGAAGTCGCGGCCTGTGGGGTGTGCAGGTCTGACTATCACGGCTGGACCGGCGAGCATCCTCTGATCAAAAGCGGGTCGCTTCTAGGCCATGAGTATTGTGGCACCGTCGTCGAAGCCGGACCTCAAGCTCAACACAAAATCGGCGACCGCCTGATCGCGCCGTTCATCCTGGGATGTGGCAGTTGCCCGGCGTGCCACACAGGCGTGTCCAACACCTGCGCACACCAGATCGTGCCGGGGTTCAGCGCGCCCGGGGCTTATGCCGAATATGTCGCCGTGCCCTATGACCATAACCTGGTGCATCTGCCCGAAACCATGACGCCTGCGCTTGCTGCCGGCTTGGGATGCCGTGTCACAACGGCGTGGCATGCCCTGACGGACAGGGCCGCTGTCAAAGCCGGGGAATGGGTTGCTGTCCATGGCACGGGCGGCATTGGGCTGGCCACTTTGCTCTTGGCAAAAAGGCTGGGGGCACAGGTCGTGGTTGTTGATATCGTCGACGAAAAACTCGAACACGCAAAGCAACACGGTGCCGATGCTCTTGTGAATGCCGCAAAGGAAGACGCCGCTGAAGCCATCCGGGACATCACAGGCGGCGGGGCGCAGGTTTCCATTGAGGCCTTGGGCATTGAGCCAACCACCAACGCCTCAGTGGAATGTCTGGCAATACTTGGCCGTCACGTGCATGTGGGCATGCCTGCCGGAGATGGCCGCATGGAAATTAACCTGCGCGCGATCTATTCCAAACAACTGTCTTTCTTCGGCACAAGAGGCATGCCGTCCTGGAAATACCCGTCACTCCTTGGAATGATCGAACGCGGTGAGGTGGACATCAGCCCCATGGTCGCACGCGAAGTGCCGCTCTCTGGCGCCAGCGCCGAACTTCGTGCCATGCATGGACCAACGTCGCCGGGTACGGCTGTGATCACGGACCTAACGAGCTAGTCCAACTTGAAACACTGCGCGCGTATATACGCCCCGAAATCGGCGCGCTCTTGCTGGCTGTATTGACGCACCTTGTCGTCTGACCATCCATAGTCGTTCTTAAGCCCAAATGCGTCCGACAGGCGTTGCGTTGTATAGGGCTGAATCTTCCGCCGCGCGGTGTCATAGGTTTCAACCGCGTCCTGCAACCCATCCTCGCTGTACTGGTCCACATGGCATGTGACGGACAAGGGCAGGCGCTTGGCGATTTTGGCTGGTTCCTTTGGATAACCAATCGCCAGCCCGGCAAAGGGAAACACATGTTTGGGCAGGTTCAGCAACTCTGATACGGCGTGTGCTTCATTGCGCACCGCGCTGATGGGGCAACAGCCTAGCCCAACTGCTTCAGCTGCCGTGACAAACGCGCCCAAGGCAATGGCGGCGTCCCCGACGGCGTTGAAAAACGCATCAAGATGGTCATTGGCAAAGGGCACATCATGCCACGCATGCAACAGCCTTTGGCGACGGTTGTTTCCACAAAAGACAGCGATCATCGGTGCATCTGCGACCCAGGTTTGGCTCGACACAAGCTTTGCAAGCTTGCCACGCAATTTTGCGGATTGCAGCAGGATGATGTCGCGTTGTTGCAAGTCACTTTTCGTAGGTGAAGCCAGCGCCGCCGCGCACAGAACGTTCAGAACGTCCTGCGAAACCGGCCTGTCCAGAAATGTGCGGCAAGAACCTCGCGACAGCATCGCATGCGGCAGATCACAACTCGCATCGGTCACGGTGACTTCTGACGCATCACTGTAGCGCGCGGTTATAAGATCTTGCAAATTGGCGTAGGGCGACGGCGTCATTTACATTCAAGCTCCGTATTTAATTGAAAGCAAAGCTTACAAAAACGTTAAGAAATAATCGCGTTCATCAAGTTTTTCTTTCATCTATACTGTTGCACAAAGCTGGCAACCTGTGGAAGACAAGACGCGAATATGGCATCGAAAACTTTGAAAGTCACACTTGAACGCGACGCCGGTGGGCAGACCGCATTTGATGTGCCTGCCTATGAGAGCCAGACCGTTCTGGATGTCGTGTCCTGGATTCAGCAGAATGCCGACCCGACGCTCAGTTACCGGTTTGCTTGTCGCGTTGGCATGTGCGGGTCTTGCGCGATGATGGTCAATGGCGTGCCGCGCTGGACGTGCAGGACGCATATCTCCAGGGTGCTCGACGGCGACAAAGTAACCATCGGGCCGTTGAGGAATTTGCCGGTCATCAAGGATCTGGCCGTCGATATGGATCCGTTCTTTGACAAATGGGTTGCAGCGGAAGGCGTGCATCATGGCAGCTTGACCCGCGACGATCCGATAGCACCCGTGGATGCGACCAGCTCTGAACGCACCGAGGCAAATGCCGGGATCGAATGCATCAACTGCTCTGTCTGCTACGCGGCCTGCGATACCGTGGCAGGTAATCCAGACTATCTTGGGCCAGCCGCCCTGCAAAGGGCCTGGACGCTTCTAAACGATGCCAAGGACGATGGGCGCGCGGCTATTCTCGACGCCGTGTCGGGCCGGGGTGGCTGCCACAACTGCCATTCGATGGGGTCCTGCACGGCCTATTGCCCCAATGAGCTTGATCCGATGTCGGCCATCGCCGGGCTGAAACGGGAAACGGCCAAATCTTTCTTCATCAGAGGGCGCTGATGCTGAACTTGCGTCTTTATATGCTGCAACGGATCACCGCGCTTTTGATGGCGCCACTAGTTTTCGGGCATCTGGCGGTGATGATCTATGCCATTCAGGGTGGTTTGAGCGCCGAGGAGATTCTTGGTCGCACGCAAGGTTCACTCGCGTGGTTCCTGTTTTACGGCACGTTCGTCGTTGCGGTTGCCGTTCACGGGGCCATCGGCCTGCGCACGGTTGTGCATGAATGGGGTGGGCTGAAAGGCACCGCACTTGAGCTTTTCATGTGGGCTGTGGGCTTGGGTCTTTTTGCAACGGGAGCACGCGCCGTCTGGGCCGTGACATTTGCATGAAGGCGGCGGCGGGCATAACCTCGCGTGCGCACCCGCTGTGGCTGGCCTATATTTTGCACCGTCTGTCAGGCCTTGGCCTTGCGCTGTTCCTGCCCTTTCATTTCTGGGTGCTGGCGCTTGCGACGACTGATCCTGCAAGGCTCGATGGGTTTCTCGCCTTGACAGAGGCAGGAGCCGTGAAATTCGCCGAATTCGGGCTAGTCTTTTTGTTGGCGGTGCACATGTTCGGTGGTCTGCGTTTGATGGCGCTGGAGTTTCTGCCCTGGACGCCGTCGCAAAAGACGCTGGCCGCCGGGGCGGCAGCCCTGTCGTTCCTGATTGCCACACTGTTTCTGCTGAAAGCGATTTGAGATGCGTTTGTCAGACATCGAAAGACACGACACGGATATTCTGATCCTCGGCACTGGGGGGCGGGGCTTTTTGCGGCGCTCCATGCTCAGCAATCCGCGCCCGAGGGAACCAACATCACCATTGCGGTCAAAGGCCTTATCGGCAAATGCGGCTGCACCCGGATGGTGCAGGGCGGCTATAACGTGGCGCTGGGCGGCGGCGATACGGTTGAGCGGCACTTCATGGACACGATCAACGGAGGCAAGTGGCTCCCCAATCAGGATATGGCCTGGCGGCTCTGCGAGCAGGCGGTGGTGCGCATTCGCGAGCTGGAAAACGAGGTTGGATGCTTCTTTGACCGCAATCCGGACGGATCCCTGCATCAAAAGGCGTTTGCCGGGCAGACGGCGGATCGCACCGTGCATAAGGGGGACCTCACCGGCATCGAGATCATCAACCGTTTGATGGAGAAGGTGCTCGCCAGCGGCGTTGAGAAACTGCAGGAGCATCGTGCCATCGGGTTGATCCCGACGAAGGACGGCAGCGCGTTGGCCGGTGTTCTGATGATCGATATGCGCACGGGGCGCTTCCGGTTTGTGCGCGCCAAGACGGTTCTGATGGCCACGGGCGGCGGGCCGACGATGTACAAGTACCACACGCCCTCCGGCGACAAGACGATGGATGGTCTTGCCATGGCCCTGCGGGCAGGGCTGAAGCTGCGCGACATGGAGATGGTGCAATTCCACCCCACGGGGCTTCTGGCCGGTGACCACACCCGCATGACCGGCACCGTACTGGAGGAAGGCCTGCGCGGGGCAGGTGGTCAGCTCATCAACCATGCCGGTCAGCGGTTCATGTTCGATTATGACGGCAAGGGCGAGCGCGCCACGCGCGATGTGGTCAGCCGGGGCATCTATGCCGAGATGCGCAAGAACAACAATCCGGATCAGGAAGGTGTTTTTATCTCGATGTCCCACCTTGGCCCCGAGAACGTGGCCAAAAAGTTCAAAGGCATGGTCAAACGCTGCTCCGATTGCGGATTTGATCTGGCCGGTGGCAAGGTCGAGGTGGTGCCCACAGCACATTACTTCATGGGCGGCGTGGTGGTCGATGTGGACACGCGCACCGCGATGGAGGGGCTTTATGTCGCCGGTGAAGATGCCGGGGGCGCGCATGGGTCCAATCGGTTGGGCGGCAACGGTGTGGCCAACTCCACCGTTTATGGCGGGATTGCAGGTGACACGATGGGCGCGGACGTGCGGGATATGTCCTTGCGCGAGCCTGACGAGTCCATTCTGCAGGCCGAGTTCGAGCGCGCAGTTTACCCGCTGAGCCGCGCGCCCGGTCTTGTCCTGCCTTTGCGCAAGCGATTGCAGGATTTGATGTGGGACGATGTTGGCGTGATGCGCACCGAGGCCGGGATGAAACGTGGGCTGGAACGCATCGCCGAGGTCTCTGACGCGCTGATGGAGGTGGGCGTGGAGGCCAGCAATCTGGCCTTCAACCTCACCTGGCATGACTGGCTGAACATGCGCTCGCTTTGTGATATCTCTGAGGTGATCACCAAGGCCGGGCTGGCGCGGGAGAATTCCCGCGGCGCGCATTATCGTGAGGATTTCCCTGATCCGGGTGCGATGGAGGAGAGTGAGTTTACGGTGGCGACGCAAGGCGCGGACGGCGTCAAGGTGACGCGCGAGCCGGTCGCCTTCACAATCGTGCGGCCGGGAGAGACGGTCCTGCCCGAGGGAGAGCCCGAGACATTGGTGGCGGCGCAGTGAGACGTCGCCAAGCAAAAGCCGCAGTCCCGGACTTGATCCGGGACCTTGTTGTCATATTGAGGTCCCGGATCAAGTCCGGGACTGCGAATTAGTCAAAGGGTGAACACCATGATCCCCATCAACCTCATCCAATCCACCGCCGAAACCCTCATGGACAAGGCCGCCATCGAGATCCCGCAGGACTATCTTGATGGTCTGCAAAAGGCCGCCAAGACCGAAGACGGCGATCTGTCGTCCTTTGTCCTCAAGGCCATGCTGGAAAACTACGAGGCCGCCAAGGAAGACCGCCGTGCGATGTGCGGGGATACCGGCGTGCCGCGCTGGTTTATCAAGATGGGCAATGAGGCACGGGTCGAAGGCGGGATGGTTGCCCTTGAGGCCGCGCTCAGACGGGCCACGGCCAATGCTACCAACGGCGTGCCCCTGCGTCCCAACCGCGTGCACCCGCTTTGGCGCACCGATCACGACAACAATGTCGGTATCGGCGCGCCGGAAATCGAGTATGGCTTTGAGCCGGAGGGCGAGTGGATTGACCTCATCACCGTGCACAAAGGCGGGCTTTTTGGCACCGACTACCGCATGCTGTTCCCAAGCGACGGCATCCAGGGGATCAAGCGGTTCTATCTCGATAGCCTCATGGCCTTCGGCAAGCGCGGCCTCGCCTGTCAGCCCGCTATTATCGGCATCGGATTGGGCGGATCCAAGGACATCTGCATGACACTGGGCAAGCGCGCCTCGACACTGCGCATTGTCGGCAGCCGCAATTCCGATCCGCGCATTGCCGAGATGGAGGACGAGTTCAAAGAGCTTGGCAACTCCATCGGCATGGGGGCAATGGGCTTTGTCGGCAAGAACATGGTGATCGATTGCAATATCGAGGTGGGCTATTGCCACACCGGCGGGATGCCGATGTCGGTACATGCGTTTTGTCTTTCGTCCCGTCGTGCTGTTGCACGGATACATGCAGATGGCCGGGTCGAGCACCGTACGGACCCGGATTGGTTCACCGATTACCAGCGGCGTGAAACGGTAGAGTGGGAACCGGCCCGGGAGGCGGCGGAGTGAGACGAAATCTTGAAAAGATTTCTGTCCGGAGTCTTTTCAAGACTCCGGCGCCTTCGATCAAAGGAATTTGAGCAACTTATGCCAGTTTATACATTTGCATATAAAGTAGGGCGTGAAGCAGCTCTGTTGAATGATGAGGAGTGGGAGAAGATAGAGCCCTTGATGGACGTGCGTAAGCGCGTGGAAAGCATTGCTCGTTATCAAGAAGAGACAGGAGTTTCGAGCGATGAAGCTAGCCTGAAAGATCCTTCCGGCATGGAAGCTCTTCAAGTCTACTTTGAATTGACTGGTGTAGAGCTAGAGCACCCTAACCAACTCTATGGAGTGAAACTGTCCGAATATGGCTCCCTGTGTCCTAGCTGCTCAAAACCGTTTCGAACACCGCGCGCGAAGTTTTGTGCCAACTGCGGCTATAAACTGCCAAACGGAGAAGTCGCAGGACCTCTTGGAGACCAATCATGAAACCCCGTGAAATCCGCCTTTCCACCACCCCCACCGACGAAGACATCGCGCAGCTTCGCCTTGGCGATGTCGTCTATCTTGACGGGCTGATGTACACCGCCCGCGAGGGTGTCTACATGCGTGCGCTAGAGGACAAGGCGAACATTCCGATGGAATTGCCGTCTCAGTCCGCCGCCAATTTCCACTGCTCGCCCGCCGCCCGGATCAATGCCGATGGCTCCTTTGACATGGGTGCGGTCACGGCCACGGCCTCGTTCCGTTTTGCCAAATGGCTGCCGGAATGGATGGCCAAGACAGGCGCAAAGCTGATCGTTGGCAAGGGGGGCATGTCGTCCAAGGACTACAAAGATTACTTCGTGCCCAATGGCGCGGTCTATCTCTCGACTGTAGGCTACGGCACCGGCGCTTTGCTGGGCCGGGGCGTGGAAAGCGTCGAGGCGGTGCATTGGAACGAGGAACTGGGTCTCGCGCAGGCTATGTGGGTCATCAAATGCAATCGCATGGGGCCGTTCATCGTGGCCTCTGACCTCAATGGTGACTGCCTATTTGAGCGCGAAAACGCCAAGATTGCCGAGAATGTCGCGCGGGTCTATGAGGGCACCAAGCCTGCCGTGCTCAAACGATATGGTGAAAGTGACGACCGCACGGATGAGGTGATTTGAGCTTCAGGTCAGTTCGGCCACCAAAATGCCCAGCCCCATCAACAACGTCAGCAGGATGAGCAACCGCCGGAAGCCCGTGTCACTGAGCCTGCGGAACACCATGATGCCGATCTGTGCAGCAATAAGGCCACTGGGGATCGTGATCAGAAGCGCGTTCAGGGCTGTACGGTCATAGGCCCCCTTGAAGGCCAGAAGGCACACGGTCGTGCTCAGGATGGCCACGTTATAGGGCTGCAAAACCGCGCGGGTCTCGGTCTTGGTCCATGGTCGCAGCGAAAGCCACATGGAAGGAACCGCGCCCGACACCGACGCCGCGCCGCCCAGAACGCCACCAATGAGCCCGATGAACGCCTCAAGCCAGGGCAGGGTGGGCGTAAAGGCAGGCAGGGCGGCGCGAAACCCGAAGTAAGCCCCGTACAGGATCAGAAACACGGCAATCGCTGTTCGCAGCGTGCTGGCGTCTATGACATCAAGCAGCATCAGCCCGAAAGGCACACCCAAAAGCCCGGGCAGCACAAACCGAAAAAGCCTGCGCGGGTAGGTGAAAATCTCTTTGCGGACAATCCAAAGCCCCTGCAATCCGACCAAAACGGACATGAACGCCACAATCGCCACGGCCGTGACGGGCTCCACCACTACAAGATAGAACCCCAGTGCGAACAGGGCCGTGCCCGTCCCGGCCAACCCATTGATAAAGCCGCCAGCAGCGGCCCCGATGATAAGAAACAGGATGGCCTCTGTGGTCATAGCGTGGATATCGCCGGGCCAGATCGCTCTGCGGTGATTACCTGCAGCAGGGCGTCGAAAATCGCGTCGATGGCCTTTGTCTTGATTTGGTTCTTTGCATGGACAAGGCCGAGTGTTCGCGTTGGCGCATCATCCCCCAAGGCGAGGCGTTTCACCGGCACGGCGTCATGAGGCTGCACCGTCAGGCTGGGCACAATCGAGACGCCAAGATTGGAATAGACCATGCTCGCAATCGCCTCTGGGCTGTCAAGCTCCATCGTCTCGTTGACGCGAAGGCGTTTTGACAAGATCCAGTTGTCGATCAGCGTACCCAGGACGGCGGTGCGGTCAAACCGGATGAAGGGTCGCTCTTGCAAAAGGGTTAGCGGGTCGTCATCAGGCTCTTCGACGGCCGTAATGAGGTGCATCTTCTCTTTTGCGAGCTCACGAAACTGCATGCCGACGGGCATCAGATGTGGTTTGGTGATGATCGCCGCATCAAGATTACCGCGCTCAATATCAGCCAGAAGGGTGCTTGTCAGACCGGGGCGAATGCGCAACCCAATTTCGGGAAACCGGGCTTTGAGAATGGCCATGGCGCGGGGGTTAGCCCAGTGAGCGTGGTGCGCAATGTGCCCAGGCGGATGACGCCGCTCAACCCGCCATCGGCCAGAACCGACGGCACCAGATTGTCATAATCCGCAATCAGTTTGCGCGCCTTGGCCACGATCTGATGCGCAACAGGTGTAAGCTCCGGGGTGCGCGTGCTTCGGTCAAACAAGGCCACGCCAAGATCGGCCTCAAGGGTCTGCATCTGCTGGCTGACGGCGGCATGTGTGACATGCACGACATCCGCCGCGGCGCTGAACGTCTTGGCGTCAGAAATGGCAACCAATGTGCGCAGCAGTCGTATTGTCATAAGCGTCCCACCTTATCAGAAAGGAGAGCTTTCGAAAGCCTCCAATCATCCACTGTTTTCTACAGGTGATCTTACTGAGAACAAGTGAAACTATCTCCGGGATTCCACTCAGTGGGGTGGATACGCGGCGCGCCCTGCGAAAATAACCCTTTATTGACCCTTATGGGATCATCCCACTACTGTAGCACGAGCGCGCGGGTATGGTGAAAAGGTATCACAGCAGCTTCCCAAGCTGTTATTGCGGGTTCGATTCCCGCTACCCGCTCCAAAATCCAGAATGTGAATGCTAGGGCGCAGTTTGGTTGAAGCTTTTCGCGACAAGCGCGGGTCACGGATGATCGCGACCCTTTAGGTGAGAGCCATCCAGATGCTCAGACCCATCATGGTGCCGAGGCACATGGTCAATTCCATAAAGGGCAGGCAGGAAAACGCGCCCTTGTCCCACCACCGCGACATCAGCATCATCGCAGGACAACGAGAGGTCTGCGGCACCGGCGATAGAAGAACGTCGAAATTGGGATGTGGGATAGAACTGGTCATTTAACGGGTCACTCAAGTACGATTACAAGGTTGGTCCAGCATGGTTTCGACCAGGACTTGGGCCAAAATGCGGACACCCTGCCATCATATGGGCAAAAGGGTTACCAGATTGTTAAAGATCAGCAGATTGAGGTCGCGCTGCCGTTCGCTAAACCGGGACAATAGACCGCTTGGGGTGCCGCCACTCTCGCATTTCAGAAAAAATTGTTTCGCAAAGGCGGCCAATAAGGGGCTTAACAACTAAGGCAGTTTCGCCATATATCGCGGGTTCGGTTTTCGGAAACAATGTGTTTCACCTGCACATTTCGCCAGCAAGGCGCAGGATGGAGTGAAAAACCTGGGTGAAAGGAGCAAAGCGTATGGCTTTCACGGTTGCCATTGATGGCCCCGCCGCAGCGGGAAAGGGCACGATTTCACGGGCTGTGGCAGATAAGTTTGGATTTGCTCACCTCGACACCGGGTTGTTGTACCGCGCCACAGGACGACGCACGCTGGATGGCACCGATGCATTGGACGCGGCGCGATCTCTGACACCCCATGACCTGGATGCGGATGACCTGCGTACACCTGACGTCGCCCAAGCCGCTAGCCGTGTGGCGGCCATTCCAGAGGTGCGCGCCGCCCTTGTCGATTTTCAACGTGCTTTTGCCCGCCGCAGCGGTGGAGCTGTTCTCGATGGCCGTGATATCGGAACAGTCATTTGTCCGGACGCAGAGGTAAAGCTCTTTGTCACTGCCAGTGACGAAGTGCGGGCACAGCGTCGTTTGGATGAACTCTTGGGCAAAGGCCATGAGACGGATTTTGAAACTGTGCTCTCCGATCTGCAAACCCGCGACGCCCGCGACAGTGCCCGCGCCACAGCGCCGCTCAAATCTGCGGAAGACGCAGTGATGCTCGACACCACGCATATGAGTATTGAAGAGGCTGTCGCCGCCGCCTGTGCGGAAGTAGCCCGCAAACAAGCATCATAGTGGCCAGCATTGTCTTCCACCGTGCCAATGGCTGGGTTGACCGCTGGCGGGCCTACCGGATTCTGGTGGATGGTGTTGAAGTGGCAAAGCTCAAGCGCAACCGGTCCATATCCGTTGATGCCACGGCCCAAGAGCATGTGTTGCTGGCAAAGGTGGATTGGTGTTCCAGCCCTGTCTTAGTCGTTGACCTGCGCACGCGTGACCAGATCGATGTCGATGTGCAAAATCCGCACAGCGCCTGGTCGCTGTCCAAAGTGACCTCCGAGTCGCCAAATGAGTATCTACGGTTGTCATCGCGTGAGTGATCTTGGCTCTATGCGCTGCGTTTGGTTGGCAGTGTAACGCCGATGAAACAACGCAATGGCCCTTGATTAACTTGAGGATCAGGGCTATAGCGCCCCCGTCGACAAGGCGGAAACCGCCGCGAAACATATGAGATCGAGCAGGGTCGGGTTCTCCGGCCCTCTTTGTTTTGCGAAATTTGGCCCGTCTGACCAACAAAACCTCTCTGCCCTCAAGTACCAAGGGGGTAGGGCATTAACCCAGACCGGCGGACCCAACCGCTCGGCCAGAAACAATGAAACGTTAGGATTGAAACGCCACATGGCTCAAAACGCATCTATGGAGGAGTTCGAGGCCCTTCTGAACGAAAGTCTCGAAATGGACACGCCCCAAGAGGGCACAGTTGTCAAAGGCAAAGTCATCGCTGTTGAAGCGGGACAGGCCATCATCGACGTCGGCTACAAAATGGAAGGCCGCGTTGATCTCAAAGAATTCGCAAATCCCGGAGAGGCCCCTGAGATCGCCGTTGGCGACGAGGTTGAAGTGTTCCTTCGCTCTGCAGAAAACGCGCGCGGCGAAGCGGTGATCAGCCGTGAAATGGCGCGCCGCGAGGAAGCCTGGGATCGTTTGGAAAAAGCCTATGCCGACGAAGAGCGTGTGGAAGGCGCAATCTTTGGTCGTGTCAAAGGTGGCTTTACCGTGGACCTTGGCGGCGCTGTTGCGTTCTTGCCTGGCTCTCAGGTCGATGTGCGCCCCGTACGAGACGCTGGCCCGTTGATGGGTCTCAAGCAGCCATTCCAGGTTTTGAAGATGGATCGTCGCCGGGGCAACATCGTTGTGTCACGCCGTGCCATCCTCGAAGAAAGCCGTGCCGAACAGCGCGCCGAAGTCATTGGCAATTTGACCGAAGGTCAGGCCGTAGAGGGTGTCGTCAAGAACATCACCGAATACGGGGCCTTTGTGGATCTGGGTGGCGTCGACGGCCTCTTGCATGTCACCGATATGGCTTGGCGCCGGGTCAACCACCCAAGCGAGATCCTCAACATTGGCGAAACCGTCAATGTGCAGGTCATCAAGATCAACAAAGACACGCACCGCATCTCCTTGGGCATGAAGCAGTTGCAGGAAGATCCATGGGATCTGGTGGCCGCCAAGTACCCGCTGGAAAGCACCCATACGGGTCGTGTGACCAACATCACCGATTACGGTGCCTTTGTTGAGCTGGAGCCGGGTGTTGAAGGTCTTGTGCACGTCTCTGAGATGTCCTGGACCAAGAAGAACGTGCATCCGGGCAAGATCGTGTCGACCTCTCAGGAAGTCGAAGTCATGGTTCTGGAAATCGACGGAACCAAGCGCCGCGTGTCTCTGGGCCTCAAACAGACCATGCGCAACCCATGGGAAGTGTTTGCAGAAACACATCCTGAGGGCAAAGAGGTCGAAGGCGAAGTTAAGAACATTACCGAATTCGGTCTGTTCATCGGCCTCGAAGGCGACATCGACGGCATGGTTCACCTCAGCGATCTAAGCTGGGACGAGCGCGGCGAAGAGGCCATCCAGAGCTACAAGAAGGGCGATATCGTTCAGGCGGTTGTCTCGGAAGTGGATGTCGAGAAAGAACGCATCTCTCTCTCGATCAAAGCGCTGGGCGGTGACAAATTCGCTGACGCCGTGGGTGGCGTAAAACGTGGCTCGATCGTGACCGTAGAGGTGACAGCCATCGAAGATGGTGGAGTTGAAGTGGAATATGAAGGCATGAAATCCTTTATCCGCCGCTCCGACCTGTCGCGTGATCGCGCCGAACAGCGCCCTGACCGATTCTCGGTTGGCGACAAGATTGACGTCCGCGTCACCAATGTCGACAGCAAAACGCGCCGTCTGGGTCTGTCGATCAAGGCGCGCGAAATCGCCGAAGAAAAAGAAGCCGTACAACAGTATGGAAGCTCGGATTCAGGCGCGTCGCTGGGCGACATTCTCGGCGCTGCTCTGAAGGGCGACGAAGAGAAGTAGGCCACTCCGGCTTAAGAATGAAAAAGGCCCTGCCAAATGGTGGGGCCTTTTGCGTTTTGGTAGCCCGTGACATCCCGCAACATGGTCGCGAAATAGTGCGACCAAGTCAGCATTCGCATCGCTGTTTCTTGTCATTTCTCATCCGAATCAATGGCTTTGCTGCATTGCAAAACAAGGGTGCGACATCCCGCCGCGTCTCAGTTTTCACGAAAATGGGAGCGATTTTCCGCGTGATTGCGAAAAAACTGCCACTTAAACCCGTCAAACCGCTTGGCTTTCCATTTCCCGCACGGCCATTTTCAATCTATACTTTTGAAAGCGATGTACTGCGCTGCTGCTGTGACCGACACAATTGGGGGACCCGATGATCCGATCCGAACTTATTCAAAAGATCGCAGACGAAAACCCACATCTTTACCAGCGCGATGTCGAGCGGATCGTGAACACCTTCTTCAATGAGATCACCGGCGCCATGGCCAATGGCAACCGGGTTGAGCTTCGCGGTTTCGGTGCCTTCTCGGTGAAAAAGCGCGATGCCCGCACAGGCCGCAATCCTCGCACTGGCGAATCTGTCCCGGTCGAGGAAAAACACGTCCCCTTCTTTAAGGCCGGCAAGCTGCTGCGCGAACGGCTGAACGGGAAAGCGTAATGCGTTACATTCGGTATGCGTCCATCGCCACCTTTGGGCTGGCGCTGATTTTGATTGCTTTGGCCAATCGCCAGATGGTTGAACTTCAAGTTCTTCCCAAAGAATTGGCCGGGCTGGCCGCGTTGAATCCGACCTATCAGTTGCCGCTTTTCGTGGTCATCTTCGGCGGCATTCTGGCCGGCCTTATCGTCGGCTTTATCTGGGAATGGATTCGCGAAGCCGGTGAACGCGCCGCCGCCGCGCGTCAGGCCCGTGAGATGGCCAGCCTGCGTGCCGAAGTCGCACGCCTCAAGGGCGAAAAACACGAAGGCAAAGACGAGGTGCTTGCGCTGCTCGAACAGGCCAGCTAAGCCGCGGCCATGCCAAAGGACATCAAAGTTAAGCTGTGCGGGCTGACCCGGCCCGAAGACGTTGCCGTGGCCGCAGAGGCGGGCGCGGCCTATGTGGGCTTTGTGTTTTTCCCAAAATCACCGCGCTACGTTTCCTTGCCCCAAGCGCGTAATATGGCGCTGTCTGCACCGATTGGACTTGCCAAAGTCGCCCTTGTGGTCAACGCCGACAACGCAACCCTCGACTCTCTGACCGATCAGGTGCCGCTGGACATGTTGCAGCTTCACGGCCATGAAAGCCCCGACCGCGTGCTCGAAGTGAAAAAACGCTACGGATTGCCTGTGATGAAGGCCGTGGGTGTGGCGGATGAAACCGACCTGGCTGCGATTGACACCTATAGTGAGGTGGCGGATCAGATTCTCCTGGACACGAAACCGCCCAAAGATGCGACCCGGCCCGGTGGCAATGCAGTGGCGTTTGATTGGAACTTGATCGCCGGGCGGCGGTGGAGCGTGCCGTGGATGCTCGCCGGTGGGTTGACCGTCGACAACGTCGCCGAGGCCATCCAGCGCACGGGCGCGAACCAGCTTGATTTGTCTTCGGCTTTGGAAAGTGCGCCGGGTGTGAAAGATCACGCAAAGATGCGCGCCTTCGTCAAAGCCGCACTCGCATGATCACCTTTCGCAAAGCGACAGAGGCTGACGTTCCCGCGGTGTTGGCCTTGCTGCAGGACGACATGCTGGGGCAAGCGCGCGAGGGCGCCGATCTGGATCACTACCAGGCGGCATTTGCCAGGATGCAGGACGAAGGCAACAACCACCTCATCGTTGGAGAAGGCCCGAACGCTCGCGTCATCGCCACCTACCAGATCACCTTCATCAGTGGCTTGTCTCTACGCGCCGCACGCCGCGCCCAGATCGAAAGCGTCCGTGTGGCCAGCGACTTGCGCGGGCAGGGGATTGGCGAAGAGATGGTGAGGGACATGATCGCTCGCGCGCGTGCTGCCGAATGCAGCCTCGTACAACTGACGATGAATACCACCCGCACCAACACCCACCGCTTTTATGAACGTATGGGCTTTGTTGCGTCACATACCGGCTTCAAACTGGCGCTCGGCTAACCTGCCCACTGTGCGCAAGACGCGTCCGACACGCCGGTCTGTCGCATCCAGCCGCCACTTTTCAGAGAGGTCCAATTGGCGGTGTGCGTGGTGACATAGCTCCATCCGCCTCGGCCGAAATGCGAATAGAGGATGTAATCGCCCGGCTCGACCCGCCCGATCACCGCCGAGCTGTTGTCATGACCCGCATGTAACGGAACGACCGGTCCCAGCCAGCCAAGACACCCTGATTCAAACTCATCCCGGATAGGCAAATCGCGCAACTGCCGCCGGATCGCAGCGTCAATCAGGCGAAGGCCTGTCCTCCCGGTGTCGACCTGGCAGCCATGCTGCGCCTCAAGCGCGCGGATCTCATCAACGATGCGCTTTTGATCCGGCGGAATGCTCACTGACGTTCCGATGCAATTGCTGTTGTCGAAAACTGCCTGGCCCAGGGTCGAGCCAAAACAGTACCCTGCCCGGTCAAAGATCAGATTTCGAGTAAACCAGACATCCTCACAGGCCTCATTGGCAGAAGCACTGCTGGCAACAAAAGCGAGGAGAAGCAGGACAAGGCGCATGACCTCATTCTGCCGCGCCCTTGGCCCTGCGCCAAGGGATAACTGCAAAGTCACGGGTGCCTTTTCGCTGGAAAATCCCCAAACCGTCCCATATTCAGTTGCGGGTGAGACAAGGGACACGCGCGATGAATGATCTGTTCAATTCTTTCATGACCGGACCGGACGAGAAAGGCCGCTTTGGCCAGTTTGGCGGGCGGTTTGTTTCAGAAACACTGATGCCACTCAT